>NZ_JBHUVA010000091.1:0-23572 GCF_042670805.1 Micromonospora sp. NPDC057141
CTTCACGATCAGCCAACGTCAGCATGTTGCGCACGGCGGGCATCCTGTCCCACCGAACCACCAAGATCAAGTGCTACGACTGACTGAACTCGCCGACACCTGGTCCTCATGTGCGGGGGGATCTTTCTGCTCAGCGCCGTCGTCCTCCTTACGATCAACTACATCCTGTTCCGGGCGGCGCTTCCTCCGGTCGCCAGCGGACGAATCGACACCGCGGGCCCGAACCCGACGTCCATGGTGCGACCGCTGAACGCGGACACGGCCGCCGAGTACCGCATCGACGTACTTGACACGCTGCTGGTCCAGTCCGGCGTGACGCTCGCCATCACCCTGCTGCTTGCCCTGCTGGTGGGCTGGATCGTCGCCAGTCGCATGCTGCGCCCAGTACGGGTGATGGCCGACGCGGCGCGCCAGTTCAGCGCGGAGAACCTGAACCAGCGCATCCGGATGCGGGGACACCGCGACGAGTTGACCGACCTGGCCGACACCTTCGACGAGATGCTCGATCGACTGTCGGACTCGTTCGACAGCCAGCGGCGGTTCGTCGCCAACGCCTCGCATGAACTACGCACCCCGCTGGCCGCGCAGCGCACCCTGGTCGAGGTGGCGTTGGCCCGGAAGAGCACCGACCCGGCCGTACGGGGCCTGTGCTCACGCCTGCTCGCGATGAACGTACGGATCGAGTCCCTCATCGAAGGGTTGTTGGTGCTGGCCCGCAGCGATCGCGGCCTGGACCACCGCACACCGGTGCGGCTCGACGAGGTGGCCGCCGGGGTGATCGACGCGCAACGCACCCGCGCCAGCCAGAGCGGCCTGCGCATCCACGCCGACCTGACACCGCAGGTCATCAATGGCGACCGGGTGCTACTGGAACGCCTGGTAGTCAACCTGGTGGACAACGCGATCAAGTACAACCGCCCGGGAGGGCAGGTCTGGGTGCAGGTTGGCTCCCCGGGCCCCGTGCTCAGGGTCGGCAACACCGGGCCGGTCGTACCGGTCGACCAGGCTGCCGCACTGTTCGAGCCATTCCGGCAGCTACGCCGAGGCCGGGACAGCGCGGATCACGGGGTGGGTCTGGGGCTGTCGATCGTCGCCTCGATCGCCCGGGCCCACCGCGGATCCGTGCGTGCCCAGCCGCGGCCGTCGGGTGGCCTCGTCGTCCTGTTCGACATGCCGGGCTCCGCTCCGACCCAGCCACGGACCAAGCGGTACGTCGGTGCGGAGATCGCGTTGGACAGGGCCTACTCGAGCAGGTCGGTGCGGAGATAGACCGGGCGATCCGCTTTCCCGGAGGGCCGCCGTTGCCACGCGGCGAGTTCGGAGCACACCGGAGGAGCACCGGTGTCGCATGCGAGTTCGTCCCACCGGGTAGGTGTGGAACTTCACTCCTGTCCGGTCCACCGGCCGACAACGACCACCGTCCCGCATCCGTAGTCACCCGTCGCCGCATGGGTCACGACAGTTGCGGAGGCATCGGGTCGCGTTCCGGCCTATCACCGCTCGGCACATCCATCCGAAGCTCCCTACTCTGAAACTGCCGCTGACCTACCGGCGCGCCCTCGGAAGGCGGCCCGGCACACCCACCCTCGCCCGGGGCAGGGCATGCGCGGAATGTCCTGTCGGTGCACCGCCGGTGCACCTGCGGTAACCCCAGGTGCCGCTGCGATCACCAGGCAGGACACGGTCCCTGTCGGGAGGACGTGCGATGGCTCCGATCACGACCTGGACCGGCCGGGATGCCACCGCCCTACGCCAGGCGGCGCGGATGAGCGTCACCGCCTTCGCCGAGCACCTGGGCGCGGCCCGCCGGACGGTGGCCAAGTGGAGCAGCCAGGGCGACAACGTCATTCCCCGCGCCGACATGCAGGCCGCGCTGGACACCGTGCTGACCCGAGCCACACCCGACGTCCGCGAACGCTTCGCAGCCCTGCGGGCGACGGGCACCAACGGTGCAGCCGCGAGCACCACGCCACCGCGCACCGGCCCGGATGCCGATACTGGTGAGGACAGCCACCACAGCTCGGACTCGGATGGTGACGTGCAACGGCGAGACTTCCTGCGCAGCGCTGCGGTCAGCGTCGCCGCTGCCCCCGGCGTCGCGCCGGTGCTCGACGCGCTCGTCTCGCCCCGGCAACAGCCCGCCACGGTGTTGTCCGTGCAGCAGCTCTCCGGCAAGGTGGCCGCTGTCAAAGGCGACTACCAGGCCTGCCGATACGAACGGGTCCTCGACCAGCTCGGCACGCTGTTACCCGCTCTCGAACCCGCCAGGGCGGACGCGGAGGGCACGCAGCAAATGCAGGTCGACGACCTGGCCGCCGAGCTGTACCACGTCGTCGGTAGCGTCCTGCTCAAGCTGGGCGACCGTGGGATGGCCCTGGTCGCCGCCGAGCGGAGCACCCGCGCCGCCGCGACGAGCCAGGACCCGGTGGCGGTCGCCGCGAGCGCACGGATCATGACCCACGCCCTGATGAGCAACAACCACGACGAGCAGGCGGTGACCCTCGCCGCAGACGCGGCCGGCGCACTCGACCGGGACACCCGCCTCGCGTCGACCGACGCGGTCGCCGTGTACAACGCCCTCGTCCTACGCGGCGCCGTCGCCGCAGCCCGCCGCGACGACCGGGACACCGCACACACCATGCTCGACGAGGCCACCCGCGCCGCGACCCGACTCGGCTACGACGGCAACGACCGCTGGACCGGCTTCGGCGCCACCAACGTCCTGCTGCACCGGGTCAACATCGCCCTCACCCTCGGCGACGCCGGCACCGCCATCACCATCGCCCGCACCATCCCCCTCGGCAAGGTGACCCTCGCCGAACGCAAAGCCACCCTCTACGTCGACATGGCCCGCGCCTACACCCAGTGGGGACGCCACGAACAGGGCCTCAACGCCCTGCGCACCGCGTACGAGGTGGCACCCGAAGAGATCCGCTGCCGCCCAGCGGTCCACCGCCTCGCCAACGACCTCGCCCACCTCGCCACACCCCACGCGACCAGCTTCATCGACATCCCGGCCATCGAAGAACCCCCGACCGGCAGAGAAATACCAGGTCAAGGCCTTGATCGTTGGTGCGCCGCCAGGGACTCGAACCCCGAACCCGCGGTTTAGGAGAATAGCGATCCGAACCTTGTCGCTGCCTGTCGAAAGTTGGCGTTGAACTGTACAGACATGCCCGTGCCGTGATCGCATCTTGTCAACGCTAATCACTCACAGACGTGGGTTTTCGGGGGGTATAAGAGGGGTGCCGACAGCGCGTTGCCAGGATCCACCAACCCCCGCCCGGGCTTCGGCTTCGGGTACCTATTGGCACGAGTACGACAAGCGCCTGCCCGTTACCTTTTTGATCGTCCCCAGCTGGGGACCCTCGGTCGCCCGGCTCGGTATGACTTCCTGCCTCTGTCCTTTCGATGATCCGGGGGTGTTGTCGCCGGGTCGGACGGCGTCGGCGCACCGCTGATAGGGACACGGCCACCAGCACTGGGGTAGGTCTCTCCGTAACGTGGCTGCCGGCAGTCCGACGCCCAGACCAGCGACCGGGGACCACGCGACGCGGTGTGGAGGCTGGCAGGTGAACAGAGACTACGGCGTCTTCCTCGGCCTGAACGTCGGTAAGGAAGACCACCACGCGGTCGGACTCGACCCCGACGGCAGACGGCTGCACGACGCGCCGCTGCCGAACACCGAGGCCCGCCTGCGGCAGCTCTTCGACAAACTGGCCCGGCACGGCCCGATCCTGGTGGTGGTCGACCAGCCCGCTTCGATCGGCGCCCTGCCCGTCGCAGTCGCACGGGCAGTTGGGCACCAGATCGCGTACCTGCCCGGGCTGGCGATGCGTCGAATCGCCGACCTGCACCCCGGTAGTGCGAAGACCGACGTCGGCGATGCCTACGTCATCGCCGACGCCGCCCGCACCCTGCCGCACACCTTGCGGCGGGTCGACACCGGCGACGAGACCCTGGCCGATGGAGGTCCTCGCCTAGATCGTGCAGCCAGTCGGCGACCAGCGGCGATGCCCCTCGCCATAACGGCGCACACCGCGACCGCAAGCAGGGCCGTACGCGGACACCGCATTCGGGCGTAGTCGTGGGAACCAAAACTACCGCCGACACGCCAACTCAAGCCCTATCCGGCCCGAGCGGCAGGATTAACAGCCGGTAGACTGCACAGGCTTTTCAGTTGGCCAAGGAGGGTGCACGTGCCTGCAAGTCCTCTTTTTGTGCATCTATCGGACATTCACTTCGATGCGGGTGATGAAAGCCTCTATGGGCCAAATGCCATGGCGGCGGGCCGGCTCGTTGAGGATCTTGAACGTTGCCGTGATCGGTTGGGCCAACCCAACGCCATTCTTGTAACTGGAGACATTGCGTTCAGCGGCAAGTCGGAGCAATACGATCAAGCCCGCCACTTCCTCGAACAGGTTACGCAGGCGCTTGACATCGAACCGCATAGTGTACTGACCGTTCCCGGCAACCACGACGTTGACCGAAACCAAATTGGTCCTACGGGAAAGCTAGTCCACGACCAACTCAGGGGCTTAGACCCCACTGACTCAGACAAGCTACTGAATAGCCTCCTGCGAGATCCGGCGAATCCGCTACTCAAGCCTTTGGCCGCCTACAACGACTTTGCAATGAGCTACGAATGCTCAGTGAGCGCTGAGAAGCCCTCGTGGGAGGCCCCATTTGACCTCGGTGACGAACTGCGACTGAGGGTGTTTGGGCTTACAAGTGTACTTGTGTGCAATGCCGACGACGCTCGCGCAGGAATGATCATGGGCTCCCGGCAGACCAGCCTTAACGGCTTACAGCCGCAGGATGTGGGGATGGTACTTGCGCACCATCCGCCCGATTGGTGGCATGACCGAGATATGTGCTTGCCGCTGATGCGTCGAATGGTAAGCGTATGCCTGTACGGACACAAACATGAGGATGCCGCCGAGCTCCACAATGACGAGACGGTAAACATCTTCGCAGGGGCGGTCAACCCCGAACGCGAACATGAATGGAATCCACACTACAATTGGATTCAGCTGTCGGTAATAGATGAATCAGCAGCGCCTAGACTGAGGGTGAGGCACTGGCCCCGCCGTTACGTCAAAAGTCGGAACAAATTCAAGTCCGACACCAATGACGGCGGCTGGGCCGCAGATGAGTTCTTGCTAACCTTACCCCGTTATCGTCGTCCGAGGATTGACCGACTCGACGCCGGTAACGAGGTGGCTACTGGCCGGTCTCTAGAGCCCCGCAACGGTCGAATTACCTTGCCCGCCTCTGGAGAAGTCTCCGGTGAGAGCCCGCACCAAGATGTCAGAGTGCCCGCTGTCGCGGCAGGTGAAGAGTCTGCCGACGTCGGCCGTACCACGGGAGCGGACCATACGGACTCTCTAAGTGAGCGGCCCCCGCTAGTTCAATCTGACGGAGCGCCAAGTGACCTTCGCCGCGCGGCTTACAGCTTCACGCTGCTGGAGTATGGCGCCCAAACACGCGTTCTCGCAAACCTCGATCTACTTACGGACAGCGATAGAGAGCTGCTCCCCCAAGAACAGTTCATCCGCGCTTTTGAACGAGCACATGAACGAGGAATCACCCAACAGCTAGTCACTGCGGTCACAAAAGAGCTCGACGAGCGCGAACTGGGAGAGGCTACGATGCGGCGGACGCGAGGTGAGGGGTGAGTAGTTATGCATAGGCTTTTTCCCGACTGGCATGAAGGTGTCGTCACCGACATAACCCTAGTACCGCTCGATGCTCGGTGGGCTGGAGTCGAGGAAGTCGTTAGTGATCCGAGTTCCGACCTTCTTATCCTAGTAGCAAAAATCGCGCACGAGCGGCCGATGGATCCAACGCAAACTGAGCAGTTCCGCGAAATCTTTCGCAAGCATGACAAAACCTTTCCTATGCGCGGTCAGGAACGGCTCATTGCCATGCTCGCATCCGCCTCCATGGTGGTGTTACGTGAAAATGGCAACAGGCAAGCGGCTCTGAGTACCCACCTTAGTCTTGCTGCCAATAATGTAGGCTGGGAGCCACTACTCGCAGATGTCAAGGTGGACAGCAGAGAGTTGCTACACCTCGCTAGTCAACAACGACAGGTCCCCCCCTGGTCTGCCAAGAAAGTGGCTTTCGCATCTACAGCCTATAAGCAAGCCCTCACTAGGCTAAAGTCATCAGGCGCAGAACTTGACGCTGAATCTCTAATACCCATTCTCGAGGCGATAGCTCAAAGCGTTACCGACGCTATACAACGGACGCTGCACGAAGTGCAACGCAACTTCAATTCCCGCGAACGCCCACTTCGAGAAGAACTTGACGTCCTGCGTTGGCTGCTTTCTGGTCACAGCGGCCTGACTGGCGAATGCTGGAGCAGCTACGCGGCCAGGGACATCGCCATCTTGGCTGCCATTGAGCTTCAGAAGCTAACGGACCTTCCCATATGCCTACCCGACTTTGCCGCCCTGCTAGCCCAGACGATTGATCAAGCAGCTACACCGACCTCCGCGGACGCACCAACTACGTGGCAACTAAACTCAGCGATAGCTGAGACTGCGTCAGCAACTATATTCGTGCCCAAGAAGATCGAGGAATTGACCCCGTTAGCGGTGGCTCTTGAGGCTGGCAGCCTTTCGGACAAGAAACTACCCGACGAAGATCCACTAACAACTTCGATCCGACTATATGAGGAACTGCAGCTTCTCGCTGCGTATAGTGAGTCCGAGGAGCCATGACTAGCCTCGCCGACGATCGGCCCCTCGGCGTCTGCGTCGATGTCGACTGCCCAGTAGGTCAGGGCTCCGGCGATTGCCGCCTTAACTCGGATATCTTGCATTGTATAAATTTCGAGCCCGATCTGGATGAGGAGCAGCCGAGAGTTTCGGAGGAGAGCTGTCCGGATGTTCAGCCGAAGACAGAAGAACCCTTTCCGGAAGCGGATTCGGTGGCCGCTGCGTTAGTCCTTAGCCAGGGCCAGGGTGATGTGGCTGATCTTGCACAGGCCAAGCCAGCAGCCTTTCGGCCGGCACCGTACGCCGTTGAGGCGCCATCGGGTCCAAGGCGCAAGATCGATTTCTCGGATAACGAAATCCCCGTTCACAGCGGTTTGTCTCTTTCGGCAGACGAGGCTAACCTCGTTTTAGGCTCCACCAAAGCTGAGATCGTGATGTTGGTGGGCCTCCCGAACGTCGGCAAAACCACATTTCTTGCAGCATTGTACGAGACCCTTTGCGTCGGCCCAATTGAGGGCATCCTATTCGGAGGTTCTCTAAGCCTGCTCGGATTCGTTGAGAAGGCATTCTTTGCTAGCACCGCAAGCGGACGTCCCACTCCAGATACCGTGCGCACCTCTCAGGACGAACTGTCCCGCCCTTATCTGCATCTCTGTCTCGGAAGTTCCGATAACGGATTCAGCAGAGATTTCCTGATCGCAGATGTGTCTGGCGAGTTCTTCCGCGATGTCGCGTCCGGCGGAAACGCAGGGGATGCAGCGCCTTTGCTGAAACGCGCTAATCACATTGTTCACTTTGTTGATGCTGGCGAATACGGCGATCCACGCCAACGACAACAGGCCATGGCAATGACAACAGCTCGGTTGCGGCGCTTGCACGAGAGTCAAGCCTACCGATCAGACGCGATCCATACCCTTGTGGTCTCGCGCTCTGACTTGTGTGACCCAGAACCGCTTCAGGAACTTCTCGACCGACTTCGCAGCATTGCGCAAAAATGGGCAAGTGATGCGCGGATTGTGCCTGTAGCGTCTCGTCCGGCAAGTTTTGTGGGGCCGGTGGGGCTTGGAGATGTCCTGTATGCACTTACTCGCGAGCGTTCTCCACAAAATCGCCATCGCCACAAGGTCCGAGTGCTCAATCCGATGGTCAGCAAGCTGAGCAGCAGGCACAGAACCACTAGGACTTCGCTGCCATCTCGAGTTGCCGACCTAATCGCGGGTTCGTTCCACGTATCGTTTGAGGGTTCTCGCAGGAGTGGGGATGATTAGCGCACCAGATCAAGCTTCCAACGGGGATCCTTTCTCGGTGTCAATGCTTGGCCAACAGGCAAGCGGCAAGACGACATTCGTAGCTGCGTTGTGGGCATGGATATGCGATGATGAGCTGCTCGATGACGAGGCTGATCGCATTTCACTTAGGATCAACGGGACGCTGCCGGCAGCGACACAGTACCTCGATGAAGCTAGGTTCCATCTACTCAGAGGGCGTCCGGTACCTCGTACCGCTACCGATACCGCCGAAGACGTGCGCCTGGACCTCTTGGTCGGCGGTAAGGCGGCGACTCTACATGTACTGGATCTTTCAGGAGAGAGCCTCGAGAGGCTATTCTCCGAGCGTTCCTGTCCGAAAGCCCTTGCGGACCATCTAACGTCGGCCGACTGTCTCATGCTATTCGTGCACCCGAATGAGATCCGGCTTCCTGCGACGATTGCAGATGCCACACGCATGGCCGGCTCATTCTCCGACCAATCCGCTGTCAACCCTGTCGTCTATGGGGCAGAGAGTTCAAGTGCCGTCGACAGCAGAACGCATGTTGCCTACGGTCCGACTACCGACGCTGAAGGCGACGTGGCTGAGTCCGCCCCTACAGCTGTCCAGCTCGTTGACCTAACGCAGATAGCTGCGCAAATGGCCGGAGCCTCCGCTTGGAAGCCCCTTCATGTTTGCGTTGTTGTTTCCGCTTGGGACGTAGTAGATCCTGCGGCTGTCGATAGACTTGAGCCAGAGGTAGACCCTCGGAAGTGGCTATTTCGCTTTCTGCCACTGCTCGCTCAGTTTCTCGAGGCAAACCGCCAGTCGCTTCCGAGTAGAGTGTTCGGCGTCTCGGCACAGGGCGGCGACTACGAGGTTGACGATACTGCCGATCGGCTCGCGTGTCTAACGGTCGCTAAGCGCGCTGTGGTCGTAGATGAAGGACCCACCGCAATGCGCGATATCGCAGCGCCGCTGCACTGGCTGCTGGATCAGCGATCTTGATGGCCATGCACCCGCCGGAGCAGCCAGCCAGCCGCTCCCGCAAAAGCGGAGAGCGACCGAGTATTGTGCTTGATTCCCATGAGGCGGAAAGCGCCGGGTCTGACTCACCCGAAGTTGTTGAGCAGGCCCTGTTCGGATACCGCAACGGTCACCGGCTTCTAGCGTCATCGGTGGCACTAGACGCCGACATTGAGCGATTGCTTACGAGATTGAGCGACACGACGGGCGCTGCTACGACGAGCAGCTTCGACGGATACCTGTCGGGCTACCCGTTGTCAGATGGACGATACGTCCTCAGCAGAACCTGGGCGGCCATCGAAATGCCTCGTCCGGGCTCTGTATGGACGCACGCGCTTCTTATTCCGCCGACAGTATTTCGGGCCCTACGTACGCCGATGGCGGTCGTGGACGAGCTTCGCCGTCCGACAGAGGATCGACTGAAACAATTTACCTCAGCAATTCCAGCAGGAAGATTCCTCTCTGCCAGCGGCGTCAGCCCTTCACTTTCCCCATCCGCTGCCAACAGATGGGCCCCGGTTATAAGTCAGCTCTATTCAACTGACTCGGCCACAGTATGGACTACCGCCGAATCGACTGAGGTAGTAGAGCGTGACTTACTGGCTATATGGTGGCATCAGTGGCCCGCCCTTAGGCGGAGGTTTTCGTTCTGTCTAGGGGCGACTGGCCCACGTCGACTCGATAAACGCGCGTTCGATCTGCTAATCGTGCCTGTCTCACGCGCCCGTACCGCCGTAGCTGACCTCGGCCAGCCAGCAAAGGCGGCTGACGGACACTCGCCGCATAATCGCCTGCTTCTTGCCGACCTCCAAGGTAGTGCACCGAAGGAGTTTGGCAAGTTTCTTCGGTTCTGTGCGGCGGAGACTCACCGGCGAAGCGCCGGTATGGCGCTTGCACAAGTTTGGACTAGAGCCGCGTCACATGAGAGTCTTCATGAACTCGCCAATCTGGTAGCGGAGACGTACCCAGATCCCACAAGCATGCGAAGGTTGAAGCGTCTTCTGCTGTCGCCTGGTGGTGCGCTTCCGGGCATGAGGACGGAAGCAGATGCGGTATCCGTCATCGCGAGTGGTCGAATCGGCGTATCCGTTTTCGGTGCGGATGCCAATCTTGACTCTCTAGTCGCAAAGGCTCTAGAACAAGATAGGCGCCTTGTGCTGAATGCCACCCGGGCTTTGCTGTTAAATGTCTATGACGCCGATCAGTTGCACACCGATCATCTGGCGAGGACTCGACTGCGGCCAGGGGCGCACAAAACGAAGTCCGGGAAGCTCGCGGCAAACGAGTTGCCCTCGCATGTCTTACTGCAGGCCGAATTGGCAGCAGATCCGAACTGGCTTGTAGATCTTGTCGATTTCCTCCCAGGTCTCGCTCGCAGACGCCTTCAGGCGGCTTCGGCTGATTTCCATGCAACAGCTGCTCCAAACACGCTTCCGGGGCAGAGAACTGCCTGGGCAGCACATTTCTGGACGCTGCGTCCCGACCAACGACTCGTCCTTCTCCAGGCTGGCCCGTCACATCTGGCTCGAGTGCTGCACGATCCGATTGAGCAAGAATCCCCCTTGGAGCCGAACCAAGAGTCCAGGCGATCCCAATCACGGTTGGCGTGGCTTGCAGTGTTTTCGCCTCAACCATCGGAAGGCAGTGAGTGGCTGGAGGAAATCTGCCTTGAATCGTCCAGACTTGCGAAGATCGAGGCAGTAGGCTTTTTCGCAGGCGAACTAGCGGACCTGCCCAGCGCAGAGCGTCGCCGCTGGGTGAGCGCTATTCGTGCCCCACTAAGCGAACTAGTGCTTGAGGTAGTTCCCAACCTCCCCTCTAAGTCTTGTGCTGCCATGCTAGAAGCTCTTTCACTCGAATCTTCCTCTCTCCGCGCAGCCGCGTTGAGGCCGTGGCGCGCACTTAGCCGAATCGAAGTGAGTGGAGTAGCCGCTGCACACTTACTCCGACTGCTTCCGACTACAAGGCCACATAAAGACGAGGTACTCTTGGCTGGCAGGGCATACGCCGTTTGCTGGCGCAGTGTCGTAGATGGTGACGAATCGGCGTGGCATGAGTTGGATAACTTCCCGAGGAGTATTGGGGAGCACGACTGGGACCGAGGGCGGCGACTGGCCTTCACCGTTGCCCATTCAATTGCGCCATGGGACGAGTCTGGGGGAAGTACTAGCGCTGCCGCCCGGGTACTAGCTGCCGCCCAACGTGAAGATCATGAAGCGGGGAAACAGCTCGCTGAGGAACTTCTGCGCTTTGCGACAACAGCTTCCTCGTCCCAGGACAACGGCGACAAGAAGAGGAAGAAGGCGAAAAGAAAGGGATTGGTAGAACAGGTTGCAGAGCAGGCGTTCCGAGTCCTGTCAGGCAGATGGCGCTGATTCAGATGTCGCTCCTCGCGGCCTTAACGTTGAGTCTGACGTGTTCGATGCTCCGTGACTGGTCGAGCCTTGCAGGACACTGAGATTGGTCTGAAATTCTCTTTTCCAATCGCCAGTCTCGGCTGCCACTAGCTCGGCAATGTCGTCGGAAAAGCTTGCGAGGCTCGAAAGGCGGCGCTCAAAGTGAGCCGGGTGATTTCCATCAACCATGGCCGCCGAAATATTTCTTAGCCATTCGTACTGGAAAGAGTCCAGCCTACGTTGAATTGCTAGTGAAGTCTCCATATCGCGCATCCAGCCGGAGGAGAGACCAAAATAGTGATCGAACGCCAGAGAGGCCGCCGCAATGGCGAATGAGACATACCCAAGCTCGATTGGTATTTCTGTTAACGAAACGTGAGCCAGTGGAACAACGCCACCAACCCCAGCAGCGATGATCGCAGTCGCGCGCAGCACTCTTGACCAACGCTTCTTCGGTCGCTTACGCAGTAGATACCATTTGGCAGTCTCGCTCGCCTTTGTGAGAACGTGCTGATGTAAGGAGTTCAGCAGCTTTTCAGGATCAGTCCAGTCCGCAGGACCGAATTGCGGAAAAGGGATCAAGGACAAGTCGCGTGAGTAGCGTGCCATCGTTGAACTTGAACTCCTCTTCATTGATGCTCGGCCAAGGGCGACTCGCGTCTAACTGCATTTTTAGTCAACGAGGTAGTGGGCTTCGATGTAGGCGACGGTGGAGTCGTACGGCTCCCCCACTGGCTTCAGCATGTACCGGCGGAAGACCGCAGCGGTAGCACGGCGGACGCCTCGGTTGCGGGCGTCGGCGTTGTCCCACGACTGGGCGAGGGTGCGGGTGACCACTTGGTCGATTTCCTCGGCCAGGTTCCTCTCCGTGATGGTGAGGCCGGCGGGTGCGTGGTCGTGGATGATCCGTGTCAGGACGCCGACGTGGTCGTCGTCCAGTACGACAGCTTCTTCAGGATGCTTCCCGGCGTTCACGATGGCGCGGGCGATTCGGAGTGCCTCGGAGAGGAAGTCCAGGGCGTCCTGGGCGGTCTGGATGATGCGGTCCCGCAGGAGCCTGATTCGGTCCGCGAGGGCGGTGTACTTTGCAGACCCGGGTTCAACTTCCTTGTCGAGTGCGGCCTTGATTCGGTCCAGGATCTCCGCTGCGGACGGTGGCTTCTCGTCTTCACCGTCGTCCTTGCCGGGCTTGGGGCGGACGAGGGCCATCAGCTCCTTGAGGATGGCGATGCCCTGGGCGTCCAAGACGAGGGGTTCCTCTTGGGAGGCGACCACGGCGAAGGAGTGGACGTGGGCGTTGATGATCTCCAGGACCATCGGCCCCAGCTCGCTCAGCCGTTCCTTTCTCTCCTCGTCGGAGGACCTCTTGAACAGGGTCGTGTACACGGACCCGAACAGACCAAAGCCGTCCCGGTACTTGGCGATCCGCTTGTCGGTGCTGATGAGGGAGTACAGGCGGGCCAGCAGCCGGTAGTCCCTGCTGAACACCTCGGCGGCGCCGGGGGTAGCGTCCAGGAAGACGTTGATGGCCCGCACGGACTCGTACCCGTGGACCGTGAGGTCTAGGTCATCCACATCGGCAAGAAGGTCTTCGATGCGGGCAAAGGTGGTGCGGAACTCGGCGACCAGCTCGGACACGTCGCTGACGAATCCGCCGCCCTTGCCGGACCCTTCCGGGGTGGGGTCAACGACGGCCCGCTGGACTTCTTCGGCCAGCCCGATGTAGTCCACGACCACCCCGGAGGTCTTCACGAACCCGGTCGGGGATACCCAGGTGCGGTTCGGGCGAGTGATGGTCTGGAACAGGGTGTGGGCTTTCAGCGGCTTGTCCAGGTAGAGGACGCCCTCGTTTGGGGCGTCGAATCCCGTCATTAGCTTCGCGGTCACCACCAGGAAGCACAGCGGGTCGTCCGGGGTGAGGAACCGCCGCTTTTGGCCCTCTTCCTCGGCCTCCGAGAGCCGGTACGGCCGCATGGCCGGGTCTTCGTCCTTGAAGTCCGAGACGGAGATGTTCACCTCGGCCGTGACTCGGTCGTGTTTCCCCACTTCGGCGAGTACCTGTGACGCCTCGAAGCCGGCCAGCAGATCGTTGATCTTGTCCGTGTATGCCACGGCCAGCTCACGGTTGTAGGCCACGACTTGAGCCTTGAGACCGTTGCGGTAGGCACCAGTCAGGTAGTGGTCCACGATGTCCTGGCAGACCGCATGGATGCGGTCTGGGTTGGCGAACACCGAGGTCAGGCGCCCGAACTTGCGAGACAGTGCCTCACGGTCGGGGTCGTCGAGGTCGAAGTCGTCGGCGAACTGGTCGAACTCGGCCTGCAACTCCTGGTCGTTCATCTCGAAGGACACCGGGTGCGGGTCCAGCATGACCGGGACGGTCGCCTCGTCCCGCAGCGACCGGGACACCGAATACCGGTGTAGCACTCGCCCCGGGTCGGCCTCGTCACCGAAGAGGGCGAAGGTGTCGGTGGCGAGGTTCCGCAGAGGGGTGCCGGTCATGCCGAAGAACTTCGCCTGAGGGATCGCGGCGCGCATCTGCCCGGCCAGGGACTTCGACTTGGCGGACTGGGTCCGGTGCGCCTCGTCGACCAGCACGATGATGTTGTCCCGCTTCGACAGGTTCCTGCCGGCCTCGGCGAACTTGTGCACGGTCGTGGAGATGACCCCGCGCACGTCGCTGGCGAGCAGGGACCGCAAGTCTTGACTGGTCTTCGGCTGGTGGAAGTAGGCGCTTCCCATCGCGGAGGTGAATACCCCGGAGGTCTGCCGCACGAGATCGGTCCGGTCCGAGAGCAAGATGATCGTGGGTGAGTCGGTACGGGAGTCGGCCAGTAACAGCGAGGCGGCGAACACCATTAGCAGCGTCTTGCCGCTGCCTTGGTGGTGCCAGATCAGGCCCTTCTGACCGCCGGCCAGGACTCGCTGGTGGATCAGGTGGGCGGCTTCCCGCTGCGGGTAGCGGGGCAGATACTTCTTGTCCACCCCACCCCCCGCGGTGTCGAACAGAGCAAAGTTGGCGAGCATGTCCAGGACGGTCGCCGGGTTGAGCAGCAGCTCCACGGAACGCTGCACGTCAACCTGCCCGGACAGGTTCTCGTCGTCGGCGGTGGACCGGAACGGCTGCCACAGGTTCAGGGGCGCGCCAACGGCTCCGAATCGCAGCTTCAGCCCGTCGGAGGCGACGGCGAAGACGTTCGGGGTGAAGAACCACGGGTACTCGGTGGCATACACATCGTTGATCTCGCGCGCAGCCTTAGCCCACCCAGATTTCGCAGTCGGCGACTTCACCTCGACCACGACCAGCGGCAGCCCATTGACCCAGTACACGAGGTCGAACCGGCGGGGGGTCTTCCCGGGGACGGTGATGGTCACCTCGTCCGAAACGATCAGCGTGTTGGCGGTCGGGTGCTCGACATCGATGACCCTCAGGGTGTGCCACACGCCGTCGGCGTCCCGGAACTCCTTATGTCCGCGCAGCAGGCGTAGCACCTGCTCGTTGGCCCGTACCAGCCCGCCTTCAACAGCGTTGACCGTGCCAATGATCTCCTCGACCACCGCGTCCACGTCGAACTCGTCGATCATCCCCGGGTTGAGTCGAACGATGGCGTCCCGGAGGTCGTCGGCGATCACCGTCTGCGTCGTCTCACGCGGAAGCGACCTGCCCGCTGTGAAACGCCAGCCCATCGGGAGGGACCACTGGATCACCAGGTTCTGGAACTCGCGCTCTCGAACACCCTTCGCCATGGCTCAGACCTTCAGCTCAGCGGACTCGATCTCGATCGTGCCGTCAAGCAGCCCCGACAGCAGCGCATCTCGGGCCTGACGAACACTAGTGGCCTCGGTACGTATCACAGCAATCTGCCCCTCGATTGCATCCAGAGCTTCCGCTACCTTTTCCTGCTCCGGTCGCGGCGGGACGGGAAGCGCCACCGATAGGAGCTGGTCGGGGTTGAGGCGCTTACGGCGCTGCACCGTCCCCACGACCCTGCTCTGCATCTCCGCCCATAGTCGGGGTGTCCGACAGACATGCTTAATCCACCCCGGTTCGACATCACCCGCAAGCGTGAAGGTTGGGAACTCGTTGCTCGCCACGAAGCCGTCGAACTCTGATGGAATCACCGTAATCGGTCCCTCCCAAGCAGTCAGCTTTCGCATCACCACCTGGTTCTCCCGCAGGACGTTCATCGCGGTGTACTCGGTGTCCGCCCCGTCGATCTCACCCTTGTCAACAAGACCCTTGCCGGCGTTTAAAACGCCAGCGAGACGGTAGATGTCTCCCGCCTTCATCGGGGCACGCATGACATCGAGACACATCACGTCACCCAAGGGCCTAGACTCGGCCTCATCACCATGGGATGTAAGCCAGAGCAGGGACGTCGCTGCCAGATACACGCCTTCCAGCGCGTCAGCCTCGGCGTCGAGTACAGTGAGCAGGTCACCTACTGCGCCGATGACCTCGACGATCCGCGCCTGCACCGGAAGTGGCGGCAGCACGATAGGAATGCTCGCGAAGTCCCGCACGTGGAGGCGTCGTCGCTCTGTGGTCCCAACCGCTCGGCCTGCCGCCTCAGACTGGAACGACGCGGTGTGGAAGATGGCCTCGGCGTACGCCGGGAGGATCGCCTCGGGGTTGACCGTTAGAACCGGAAAGTCGTTGGTGACATAACACCCGTCAGCGTTGTCCTTGACCACCCCGAAAGATGCCTTAGTCGCCCACATCCTGTTGTACACAATGTCGTCACGCTTGATCCGGTAGAGCAACTTGCCCTTAACCTTCTCGGCAGGAACCGTCTCACGGTGGTAGACCCCTCCGACATGCCAGCGAACCCCGGCATATCGCACCTCGGTCAGGCCATCAACCCGTACTTCGCGGAATACCTGGATCGTCACCTTCCCAAGCGTGGTCCGCTGCCAGTCACTCATCGAAGCCCTCGATCCCGGCAGCGGCGAGCACGCTGAACATCCGCTGCTCGGACTTCTGGCGCTCGGCTCGGGCGAGGTTGTACGCCTCGATTAGGGTACCGAGGTCCTCCGCCTCTGCGGCGGCCTGCTTGATGTAGCGACCGATGCTGAGGTCGTACCCGTTCGCCACGATCTCCCTGTTAGAGACCAAGCGTGCGGCGAGGCCACCATCGCCACCCGGGTCTACCGGGTTGCCGTCAGCATCGAAGGCCGAGTGGTAGGCGGTCACCGTGGCTACGATGTCAGCATCGGTCAGGATGTTGCGCTTCTTGGCCTTGATGAACCGCTTTGAGGCGTCGATAAACAATACGCCGCTCTGCCGCTCCGGCGCCTTGGTGCCGGGTGCACGGAACACCAGGATCGCCGTAGGAATGGTGGTGCTGTAAAAGAGATTGGAGGGCAGACCGATGACCGCTTCAAGCAGGTCGTCGTCCAGCACGCGCTGGCGGATGGCTGTTTCCTGGCCGCCTCGAAAGAGGACGCCATGCGGCAGGACGACGCCAGCACGCCCCTTCTTCGGGTCCATGCTGGCGATCATGTGCTGCACGAACGCCCAGTCCGCTGACGACTGCGGGGCGACGCCGCCGAGGGCGCGTGGGTCCTTGGTCCAGGGCTTCCACTTCAGGCTGTAGGGCGGGTTGGCGACGATTACATCGAACTGGGCGATCGACCCGTCCGGCTTCTTGAAGCGCGGATCCTTCAGGGTGTCGCCGACCTCGACCTGAAACTGAGTGAGGTTGTGCATGAAGAGGTTCATGCGTGCCACACCCGCAGTGTCTGCCACAGCCTCCTGTCCGTACAGGCGAAGCGTGTAGCCACGCCCGCCGTGTGCCTTGAGAAGGTTCGCAGAGGCGATGAGCATTCCACCCGACCCGCAGGTCGGGTCGTACACCGACTCGTAACTCTTGGGGGCCAGGATTTCGACGATCAGCTCGACGACCTCACGTGGGGTGAAGAATTGGCCGGCGCGGGTGCCGGACCCGTCGGAGAATCGCTTCAGCAGGTACTCGTACGCCCCACCGAGCACGTCGTGGGACATGTTGCCCTCGTGCATCTTCGGAGTTCGGTCCATCGCCTGCATCACTGCCGCCAACACCTCACCCGACAGCACCTCTTCCGAGGTCCAAGTCATGGACCCGAACAGCCGGGAGAACTTGTCAGGGTTGGCCGTCTCGATGGCCTGCAGGGAGGCGCGGACCCGCTTGCCGAGGCCAGGCTGGGTAACAGTGGCGAGGATGGACGACCAGGAGGCGCGACGCTGCTGGACGGTGCCGGGATGAATGAAAGGAATCTCAAACAACTGGTAGTCGCGGTACTCGATCTCATGGGCCTCCTCGGCAGAGAGATCGTTCAGCTGCTCCTTGTTGTCGGCCAGAAACTCCTGGTGGTGGTGGTCCCAGGTGTCCGACAGGTACTTCCAAAACATCAGCGGAAAGACGACCGAGGAGTACTGCGCTTCAGGCATCGCCACGCGCAGCTCGTCGGCGGCGTCCCACAACCGGCTCTCGATCTCCTGCTGGGTCACTGCCATCAGTCGGGGTGTCCTTGCTCGTCAGAGGGCGGCGACCCGAAGGTCTCAGTGTTCCTACTGGTCACCAAATTTCGTCCTGCCCGGCATGTACACGCCGGGCGTGTCCTGCCGGATAACACACGCGGCGCATTGTATTCGCCGTGACACACGGCATGGGCAGGGCACGCTGGCCGCTCATCGTGAGCTGCGAGGGTTGCGGCCTCGGGTTGCGCGGAGCCGGCTGTCGTCGTGGAGGTAGCTAGGGTCCGCGTCGGTGCCGCCTTCTCGTTCGTAGACAGCCAGCGCTCGTTGATGGTGGTGACGGAGGGCCTGGCGGAGTTCTGCGGGTTCCTCAGCTGCAACGTCGGCACCGAAACTGGCGACGAGCGGGACGAGCCACTGCCAGTTGTCCACGTACAGGATGATCCGCACTGTTCCATCTGGTTCGTGACGTACCTCCGAGTCGGGCTTGAGCCCCAGCCGCAGCATCTCGTCGCGGGCACTGGCTTGGACTCGCAGCGCAACCCGAGTGGAACCGCGTCCGTAGTCTTCGAGTGCCTGGGTCCACCATTCGCGCAGGTCGAACGCGTCGCCGGGGTGAGCGAAAGTCAGATCAGTGCGGTTGAGACGGTCGATGAGGTTGAGACGGTAGCGGCGAGGTTCGCCTCGGGTGGGGGCGGCGACGAGCCACCATTCGCCGCCCTTCCAGACCAGCCCGTAGGGCTTGACCGTCATCGTCTCGGCAGCCTGGGAGCGTTTGACCCGGACGGTGATCTCGATGGCGGTGCTGGTGAGCAATGCGTAGCGGATGGCGGGGACGTGGCCGGAGCCTTCGTCTTGCCAGTACCAGTCTCGGGTATCGAAGTAGATGCGTTGGCCGATCTTGCGCAGCGTGTCCCGGGCGTAGGCGCTGACACCGCCGGCTTGGAGGAGGCCGGGGTCGGTGATGGCTTCGTCTCCGTTGTCGATGAGGCCCAGCACGTAGAGGCGCAGTACGTCGTCCGCATCCATGATCAGCGGGTCGACCGGGCTTTCGGCGCTGAGCCGGTAGCCGCCCTCGCGGCCGGCGACGGACTCGATGGGCAGCCCGGCGGAGTTTAGTTCCTCGATGTCGCGGTAGATGGTGCGGACGCTGACATCGAAGCGGGTGGCGAGTGCGGTGGCCGAGACCCAACTCTTTGACCGTAGTTGCTGCACGATGCCGATGTGGCGGGCATAGCGCTGGTTGACCACGATTGCTCCTGACCTGGCGACTGTCACCATTGTCAGGGTTGCGCGGTGTGGTGGCTAGATCATCGATCGACTGCGCTGCGGTAGGTGTCGAGAAGGGCGGTGCCGGCGGTCGCGGCGGTGTAGTGGGCGAGGTGGTCAGCGACGGTCTGTGCCGAGGGTGGGGGTTGCTGGCAGCGGGTGACGATCGCCTTTGCCATCTGGTCGTCGTCGTAAGGGTCGGTGTAGGTGACCAGGTCACCGGCGATCTCGCGGTTGACCGGGGTGTCGGCTGCCAGTACGGGCGCGCCTGCGGCCAGCGCCTCGTGGACGGGCAGTCCGAAGCCTTCGTAGAACGAGGGCCAGAGAAACGCGGTGCAGGTGGCGAAGTGTTGCGCCAGGAGTTGGTTGTCGATGTGGCGGAGGACGGCGATGTCGGGCGCGCCGTTGGTGGGGAAGCCGCGTTCCCAGCCGAGGCGGCCGACAAGTTTCAGTTGCGGGGGCACGGTGTCGGGGGCGGCTTGGCGAGCAAGTCGGAAGGCACGGACCAGGCGAGGGATGTTCTTGGTGGGGATGTAGACGCCGACGGCGAGTAGGAACGGCTGTGCTGGTGGTCGGGCCGTGGTGCGGGCGTGGTGGAGTTGGGCGGCGAAACGGCTGTCGATGAAGTTCGGCACGACGGTCAGCGGCTGCGTGGGTTCGCCGAAGACGTTGACGATGTCGGTGCGGCTGGATTGGGAGACGGTGACGATCGCCCGGAGGTGCGGGTGGTGGAGCTGGTCGCGCAGCAGGTCGTTGTCCTCCTCGCGGATGCGTTTGACCATCAGCTCGGGGTACAGGTATCGGCCGGGGTCGTGCAGGGTGTAGACGGCGGGGTGGTCGAACCGGCGGGGTAGGTCGAACGGGTAGTGCACGAGGTCAGGCTCGAAGCCGCGTAGCGCTCTGGTCAGGGCGTGGGCGTGGCGAGTGCTGACGGTGAGTACCTGGACGTGGGGGTAGGCGTTGGCTGGGAACGCGGCCCGCTCGCTGTCGCGGACTACGACGGCGGTGTGGACGTGCTCGTGCACGGTGCCGAGGGCTTCGAGGAGGAGCAGGATGTAGCGTTCGACTCCGGTCTGGAAGCTGCCTCGCCAGTAGCGGGCGTCGATCGCGACGCGGATACGGCTGTCAGGACCGGGCACCGGAGCGCACCCCCACGGTCTTGCCGATGGTGCTGACCCACTGTTCGGTGTCGGTGGTGAGGAAGTCGAGGATGTGTTCGCCGAGCTGTCCCCATCGTTGGTCGATGAAGGCGGCGACCGCTTCCGGGGCGGGGTTGGGGTTGTCCAGGTAGAGCCGGCCGATGACGTCTATGACGTAGGTGTCGACGTGGGGTGTGCCGCCGCTGCCGTAGACGAGGTTCGTGGTGAGGTTGGCGGTGTAGGGGCCGACGCCCTTGATGCCGAGCAGGTCGGTGATCACCTCGGCCGGTGGGCGGCTGCGCCAGTCGGTCCAGGTGTAGCCGACATTGGTGAGGTAGCCGGCGACGTTGGCGAGGTCTTTCGCCCGGAACCCGACCTTGCAGGCGCGTAGTTCTTCGTCGGTGGCGCGGGCCATCATCGGCGGTGCCGGGAACACGTACACGGGTTCGCCGGCTGCCGTCTCCCCGCTGGGCTCGCCGAAGGCGGCGGCGAGGTTGCGCATCATGGCGTAGATCCGGTTGAAGTTGGTGCGCTTGGCGCACACCACCCCGCACAGCGCCTCGAACACGTCGGGATAGAGCTTGCCGCGACCAAGGCCGCGGTGGTTGACGGCGGCTTGCAGGACCGGATCGCCGGAGGCGAGGACAACGATCTGCTCGTACGGGTAGTCGAGTTGCAGGCAGCGCACCAGCGTGGCGTAAACCTGGTCGATGCCGTCGGGTACGGCGTCGTCCACGGTGACCTGGGCGGTGAGCTGATTCGGTGCGCTCTGCCTGATTCGGGCGACGGCGTGGTGGGCGTCCTTGGGTCCGATTCGTAGCGGGCGGACCAGCTCGTCGCCGTCGCGGACCCATGGATAGATCAGGTAGGTCTCCAGCGCATAGGTGAAGTCGACGTGGGTGTCCAGGTCGAAGACAAGGTCGTGGACGCTCATCGGGCCTCGATCAGGTCGTCGCGGTACCGCAGGACTGGGCTGTTGTCGTCGAGGTGCAACTCGATCGCGCCGCCAATCGGCAGCGGGATTTTGCGCGGGGTGTGCCCGAACTCGACGTTGGTGATCACCGGGAAGGCTCCGCCAACGCAGCGCACGATCAGGTCGTCCCACGTCGGGTCTGGCGCGTCCCCCTGGCTGGTGTCCACGGGCACACCGACGACGAGCGCGGCGATCCGGTCGAACACGCCAGCCAACCTCAGGTGGGTGAGGGCCGCGTCGATGTCCACCCAGCCCACGAAGACGTCTTCGAGGATCAGGATGGCGCCGTCGAGGTCGGGTAGGTAATCGGTCCCGACGAGCGTGCGGATGGTGCCAAGGTGCCCGCCGACGACCGGGCCTCGCACGGTGGCGCCCGCGCCGCGCACGACCCTCCAATCCTTGCCGGGCACTTCCCGGCCGATGACGCCGCTAGTGATGGCATCGAAGAAGGCGGTGGCAGTTTCGTCGTACACGGGGCGTTGGAAGAAGTCGTACCCGGAGGGGCCGTGCAGGGTGAGCAGGCCGGTACGGGCGTGGATGGCATTGAGCAGGATGGAGGGGTCGGACATGCCGGTCACGATGGTGGGATTGGCGGCGATGGCGTCGTAGTCGAGCAGGGGCAGCAGTTGCGCTGCGCCCTTGCCGCCGGTGGCGGGCACGATGAGCCGCACGTCCGGGTCGGTGAAGGCGGCGTTGAGGTCAGCGGCGCGCTGCTCGGCCGAGCCAGCTAGGTACCCGGTGGCGGCCCGGCAGCTCGGATAGGTGCGCACCTCGTACCCGCGTCCGCGCAGGTAGGCGACAAGCCGATCAAGGTCGTCGCTGCCAACCGGGGACGAGGTAGCGACCACTGCCACGGTGGAACCGGGTGGCGCGGCTGGAGGCCGAATCGTGGTGGGCATCGCCCCTACCTTTCTGGTTGATCGTCTGGTGCGGCGTCGCGGACAACGCGGAAGCCCACAAGGTGTCCGCAGTGCTCGGCGGATTCCAGGGGGCGCACGGTGGCGCGCAGGAAGTAGGTGTTGGCGCGGGTGTCGCCGCCTCGGTACTGCGGGTGATCGCGGTAGCTGCCGGAGCACCACTGCCACACGTGGCCAGTCATGTCCTCGACTCCGAACGGCGATGCCCCCCAACCATTGGCGGTAATCGTATGAAGGGCCGAACCTCTGGCCAAGCAACGCGGCGGCGCGGGCATAGCGGAGCCCCAGGGGAACCAACGGCCGTCGGTGCCGCGAGCGGCGAACTCCCACTCGTCCTCGCTGGGCAGCCGGCCGCCGGCCCACAGCGCGTAGCGCTGTGCCCAGGCCCAGGGCATGATCGTCGGGAGTTGCCCCGTCCCAAACGCCGGCTGGACATCCCCGACCGGCCCGAGGACGTACTGCTCGGCCGTCGCTTCGACAGCCGCGGCCTGCTCTGCTCGATCGGTCGTACGGAGGAAGGCGGCGAACATATCGCGGCTAACGAGATGCTGATCCATCCAGAACGACGTGAGGTCGACCGGTCGTGCATCCTCCCCGATCGGGTCGAGCCCGAACACGGACCGGACCACGGCGCGGTCCTCCGCGTGGAGTCCGAGAGTAGCCGGGCCACCCGGGATGAACACCTCGGTAGCGCCGTCGCTATCCCGAAGACGGGTTTGCGTCAGCGTCGGGTCTGCCGGTCGTAGGGCGGCGTTGAGGTAGCGCGCCATCACTTCCAGAAGGTCATCAGGGCTCTCGCCGTCTCGGGTGACGGTGGTCCCGGTGAACAACCAACCGGCCCCGTCCGGTACTGGCTCGGCCCACTCCTGATGGGCGTACCACCGGGCGTAGGTTTCGTTCCGGCCGTTGGGCTGCCATCGGGCGGTCAACTCTTTGATGCCTCGGCCGCGTACGACGGCTTGGGCCTGGCCGAACATGCGCCGTTGGGCTCCCGCCCACAGTAGGCGGCAACTGGCCAGGAACGAGTCCAGCCGGGCTTGGCCGTCCGGCGGGTAGGTGATCTCGGCGCAGCCGATGATCTCGTTGGCGAGGTCTGAGCCGTGGTAGGTGACCTGAAACGCCAGGACACTCCATGCCGGGTCGGCGACCAGGGCCGCCAACTGGTCGGCGGTGCGGCGAGGGGTGGTCATGTTGAACTGGTTGGTGCGGGCGTGCAACTGCGCGAGCCGCCGCAGGGTCTCCGCGTCGGTCGGGTCCTCGATGCACACGATCTCCGGGACGAGTTCGCCGCTGCGGCGGGCCTGGTAGTAGCGGGTGCGTTGCAGGTCTGAGAGGGCGGTTCGGAGGTTTAGGTCCGTTTCGGGATAAGGGTGAACACTCCGGGCTGGTCTTCGGTCAGGACTTGGCGGTTGACCATGCGTT
>NZ_JBHUVA010000092.1:0-23345 GCF_042670805.1 Micromonospora sp. NPDC057141
CGGCTCGGTAGCGAGTACCGAGCCGGGCGCGAAGCGTGCCTCGGGCTCGTCGGTGCGCACCTCGACGGTGACCTCACCGCGGATGCCGTGCGGCTTGCCGATCCGGCCGACGATGAGCCGCATCAGTACGAGTCGACGATGTCGACGCGCACGCCGCGCCCACCGATGGAACCGATCACCTGGCGCAGCGCCTTGGCGGTCCGGCCGGACCGCCCGATCACCGTGCCGAGGTCCTCCGGGTGCACGCGGACTTCCAGCCGCTTGCCCCGACGGTTGTCGACCAGCCGGACCCGGACGTCGTCCGGGTGGTCGACGATGCCCTTGACCAGGTGCTCAAGCGCCGGACGCAGTGCCATGTCAGGCCTGCTCGCCGGCGGCGTCCGTGGCGGGCTGCTCCTCGGCCTTCGGCGCCTGCTCGGCGGCCGGGGCCTCGGCCTTGGCGGCCTTCTTGGCCGGCTTCGCCGGGGCGTCGGCCAGGCCGGCGGCGGCCTTCGCCTCGGCCTCGTACGCCGCCTTGCGGTCGGCGCGCTCGGCGGCGACCTTCAGCGGCGGCGGGGCCGGCAGGCCCTTGAACTTCTGCCAGTCGCCGGTCAGCTCCAGCAGGCGCTGCACGGCGTCGCTCGGCTGCGCGCCGACGGACAGCCAGTACTGGACCCGCTCCGACTTGACCTCGATCACCGAAGGGTCCTCCTTCGGCTGGTACACACCGACGAACTCGATCGCGCGACCGTCACGCTTGGAGCGCGAGTCGGCGACGACGATGCGGTACTGCGGGTTGCGGATCTTGCCCATCCGCAGGAGCCGGATCTTTACGGCCACAGTTGTTTCGCTCCTGTTGCGATCTCACCGGCCCGGTCCGGGCGGTGCACGGGTGAGTGTCGACCGGCACAGTGGGGTTGGGCCGGAGACTGCTCGGTGGACTGGCGACGCGCCCGGGATAGAGGGCGCCGGACGCGCGCCGGATACCAGCGACCCATTCTGCCAGATCGGCCGGGATTCCTCACATCGGCCGGCCGGATCGCCGCCCCGGCCCCACTGAATGCCCCTTTAGTGCTGTCTGAAGTGATTTGCGTCAGCAGTGGTCCTCCGCGCCGCCGGCCCCGCCCAGGCAGACCAGCGACCCCGAGTCACCGCCCTGCGAGAGGTACGCGGCGGCGATCTGCCCGTCGAAGCCGAGCACCCGTGGCCCGGCCCGTAGTCGACCCGCACCGTGACGTCGAGCTCCAGCACGGTGGCGGTGGTGTACTCGGTGGCGCGACCGACCTTCTCCACGTGGCTGCCGAGGTCCACCCCGGCCGTGCCGTGACCCCGGCGCCGCCGGGCAGCGTCACGTCGAGCCGCCGCAGCACCTCGTCGATCGGGGGTCGACTGAATCGTCAGCGGGCGGGCGGGCGGTCCCAGCCCGGCGGCAGCGCCTCGGGCACGTCCCATCCGGGCGGCGGGACGAAGTCGCACCAGGTGCCGTCGAACGGGAACTCGCCGGTCTCGGCGCGGGCGATCACCCGCTTCCCCTCGGCCCGGACCGCGGCCTCGTCGGCCACCCAGTAGTCGGCGGGGAACGCCAGCCGCTCGGCGAACTCCTCCTCGTCCTTCCACTCCCAGGTGCGGTCGGGCCGGATCACCACGTCGAGGTCCTGGTCGACCATGTCCACCCCGGCCACGTCACCGTCGTCCCAGCGCACTCCGGGTTCCTCCAGGTTGACGTACCAGTGGCTGAACCGGCCGGCGGTGTCGGAGAACCACCAGACGGAGTGGGCCTCGCCGGCGGGCAGGAACTTCAGCAGCGCCGGTCCGTCCCACCGCCCCAGGGCCAGCCGGTACGACGACGCGATCCACTCGGTGAACGGCACCGCCCGCATGCCGAGCCCGGCCTCGGTGACCTCGTGGGCCCCCGGCGAGTTCCGGGCGATGTAGACCAGCAGGCCGCGCTCGTCGTCGCTGACCACCCGCCCCGCCCGGACCCAGCCGATCCGGCCGCGCCGGACGTTGCGGTGCATGATCAACCGGCCGGACTCGAAGTGCATCCGCCCTCTCCCAGGATCGACGCCGTGCCGGCTGCGGAGCCACGCACGGCACTGCGGCGTCAGGAAGGGGCCCTTCCTGTACCGAAAGCGTTAACAGGGGGCCCTTCCTTGTGCTCTCAGTAGGCGCGGGCCAGGATCGCGACCAGGTTCGGCTCGTCCTCCGAGTCCGGGACGGAGCCGTCGGCGCGCAGCAGGCAGCGCACCGTCACGCCCTGGCCGTTCGCCTCGGCCTCGCCGGCCACGCCGACCGCCGACCACGGCACGCGGGCCCAGCCGGTGGCCGCCGCCTCGATCGCCTCGGCGAGCGTGGCGACCTCCACGGTGCGGGACTCGCGGTGGGCCAGGGCCTGGTCGTGCAGGGCCCGCTGGTCGACCTCCAGGGCGGCCAGCACCGCGCCGACCACGTCGGCGACCGGGGTCGGGGACTTCGAGCCGTCCGTACGCCGGACCACGACCGCGTTGCCGGCGGCCAGGTCACGGGGGCCGACCTCGACGCGTACCGGATAGCCGCGCAGCTCGGCGTCGACGGCCCGGCGGCCGAACGGGGTGTCGGTGCGGTCGTCGAGCGCGACCCGCACGCCGGCGTCGCGCAGCGCGTCGCACAGCTTCGCCGCCGCCTCGCCGACGCCGTCGCCGGCCTTGACCACCATCACGTACGCCTGCACGGGCGCCAGCCGCGGCGGAACCCGCAGGCCGTTGTCGTCGCCGTGGGCCATGATCAGGCCGCCGAGCATCCGGGTCGAGGTCCCCCAGGAGGTCGTCCAGGCGTGCTCCCGGCCGCCCTCGGCCGAGGAGTAGCTGATGTCGAACGCCTTGGCGAAGTTCTGCCCCAGCTCGTGGCTGGTGCCGAGCTGGAGGGCCTTGCCGTCGCCCATCATGCCCTCGCACGTGTACGTGGCGGTGGCCCCGGCGAAGCGCTCCCGGGCGGTCTTGAGGCCCACCACGACCGGGATGCCGAGCACGTTGACCATCAGGTCCTCGTACGCCTCGTGCAGGATCTTGCGGGCGTACGCGCGGGCGTCTTCCCGCGTGGCGTGGGCGGTGTGCCCCTCCTGCCAGAGGAACTCGCTGGTGCGCAGGAAGATGCGCGGGCGCAGCTCCCACCGGACCACGTTCGCCCACTGGTTGAGCAGCAGCGGCAGGTCCCGGTACGAGTCGATCCACTTGGCCATGAACTCGCCGATCACCGTCTCGCTGGTGGGGCGCACCACCACCGGCTCGGCGAGCTGCTTGCCGCCGCCGTGGGTGACCACCGCCAGCTCCGGCGAAAAGCCCTCGACGTGCTCGGCCTCGCGCTTGAGGTAGCTCTCCGGGATGAACAGCGGGAAGTACGCGTTCTCCGCGCCCGCCGCCTTGATCCGGGCGTCCATCTCGGCCTGCATCCGCTCCCAGATGGCGTAGCCGGCCGGCCGGATGACCATGGTCCCCCGGACCGGGCCGTTGTCGGCCAGCTTCGCCTTGGCGATCAGGTCCTGGTACCAGCGGGGAAAGTCCTCCGCACGGGGAGTGAGCACGCGTGCCATGACCGCACATCCTATGCGGCAGCCGGGACGGCGCCGCCATCGGGCGCGTCTGCGTCCCCGCGCCGTCCTCCCTGGGCTGGATCGTCACCCGGCAAGGCAAGGGCTCGTTGCCGTGGCGCCGCAACCGCCGGCCCGGGCGGGGCGCACCCCGACCCGCCGCCGGCCCGTTACGCGGCGTAGCCCACCCACCGGCAGCGCCACCCCCCTTTGCTCTGCACCCACATACGCAATGGTTCACGCAGCGCAACCCGACCTCGCACACCTCCAACAGCCGCAGTTCGTCCCCACCCTGCTGGGACATGGTGCTGCGCCGGTGGGTGCAGAGCAAAGGGTTTGCGAGATGTTCTGTGCGGCCGAAGAGGCGTGACGGACGGTAACGTCGGCCGGGCATGCGGGCACGACCAGCAGTGCATCACGGTGCGTGAGAGATGCGGGGCGGCTTCCGTGTCCTCGTGCCACGCCGACCGCGTCGGCCACGACACCACTCACGCGGGCCGTAGACTTCGACCACCATGGGTGAAGTGAGGGACGCCGCCCGGCAGCGGCTACGGGACAGCATCGTCGACGCCGCCCGGGCGCAGACGATCGCCGGGGGCTGGGACGGCGTGCGAATGGGTGGGGTGGCCACGGCGGCCGGGGTGAGCCGGCAGACGGTCTACAACGAGTTCGGCACCAAGGCGGGCCTGGCCGAGGCGCTGGCCCAGCGCGAGGTGGACCGGTTCGTCACCGACGTGCGGACCCGCCTCGACGAGCACGGCGACGACCTGCGGGCGGCGGCGTACGCGGCGATCGCGCACACCCTCGCGTCGGCCGCCGACAACCCGCTGATCAAGGCGATCCTGACCAGCGCCCGGGGCGGATCCGACGAGCTGCTGCCCTACCTGACGACCCGCGCCGAGCTGGTGCTCACCGAGTCGACGGGCGCGCTGCTGGAGTGGGCCGGCCGCCACCTGCCCGCCGCCGACCCGGCCGACCCAGCCGCCCCAGCCGACCCGGCCGCGCTGGCCTTCGCCGCCGACACCATCGTCCGGTTGGTGGTCAGCCACATCGTGCTGCCCCGCTCCCCCGTCGAGCAGACCGCCGACGCGCTGGCCACCCTGGCCGTCCGGCTCTTCGTCCCGCACGCCTGACCCGGCCGCGCCGCCGCCTCGCCGACTGTCAGCGCAGCACCCGGCCGCGCAGGACGATGCGGGACGGGGTGCGGACCACGCTCAGGTCGCGGCGGGGGTCGGTGGGGTAGACCGTGAGGTCCGCCAGGCCGCCCTCGACCAGGCCGGGGAAGCCGAGCCACTCCCGGGCCCGCCAGGAGGCGGCGGCGAGGACGTCCACCGCCGACATGCCGGCCCCGGAGTGCAGCAGCAGCATCTCCTCGGCGGCCAGCCCGTGGTCGATGCCGCCGCCGGCGTCCGTGCCGACGTAGATCGGCACCCCCGCCTCGTAGGCCGACCGGACCACCTCGGGGAAGCGGTCGCGCAGGGCGAGCATGTGGTCGGCGTACCCGGGGAACTTCGCGCGGGCCTGCTCGGCGATCCCGCCGAAAGTCCGGATGTTGATCATCGTGGGGACCAGGGCGGTGCCCTGCCGAGCCATCAGGTCGATCAGGTCGAGGCTCAGCCCGGTGCCGTGCTCGACGGAATCCACCCCGGCCCGCACCATGATCTCGACAGCGGATTCGGAGAACGTGTGCACCGCAGTCCGCGCACCGGCAGCGTGCGCGGCGGCGACGGCGGCGGTCATCGTGTCGGCGTCCCAGGCGGGCGCGAGATCGCCGGTGCCCCGGTCGATCCAGTCGCCGACCAGCTTCACCCAGCCGTTGCCGGCGGCGGCCTGCGCGACGACGGTGGCCGCCACCTGCGGCGCGTCGACCTCGACCCCGATGTCGCGCAGGTAGCGGCGCGGCGGGGCGACGTGCCGGCCCGCGCGGGCCAGCCGCGGCAGCCCCGGGTCGTCGTCGAGCTCGGGGTACGGGTACGGCGAGCCCGCGTCCCGGATGGCGAGGACCCCCGCGTCGACGTCGACGCGGGCCGCCGCGCGGGCCTGGTCGAGAGAGGCGATCGGGGCGCCGCCCCGGGCGATGCCGAGGTGACAGTGGGCGTCGGTCAGCCCGGGGAGCACGAAACCGCCGTCGACGATCGTCTCCGCGCCGGGCACCGGGTCGAAGGTGACCCGGTCGCCGACCAGCCACAGATCCCGGACCTCGTCGTCGGGCAGAAGCACACCGCGCACATGCAGAGCCATGCGCACAGTCCTACCCGATCACTGACCGTCCGTGGCGAGCAGGCCGTCCCGGCGGGTGGTCAGGGCCGGCAGGTCGACGGAAACCTTCCACGGCAGCTCCGTGACGAACAGGTCCTCGGTGTGGGTGATCTGCTCGTACTCGCGGCCACCGGCGGCGAGCGTGTACTCGGTCAGCGTGACGCGCTCCTGGAGCGGGTCCACCACCCAGTACGACCGGACCCCGGCGTGCGCGTAGACCTTCGCCTTGTCGTACATGTCGCGGAAGGTGGAGGTCGGCGAGACGACCTCGACGGCGAGCAGCGCGTCCTCGACGGGGACGGGCGAACGGTCGGCGTGCCTGCGGCGGATGACGACGACGTCGGGGCGCGGCTCGTTGCGGCGGTCGACCCGCGTCGACAGGTCGAAGCTCACCAGGTATTCCGGCGGGCAGTTGACTCGAAGCGTGAGCAGCAGCTCCACGCACAATTCCTGGTGCAGGGCAGTCGACGAGGGCCCGATCAACCTTCCGTTGATCAGTTCGTACAGAAGGTTGATCGGCAGGTCGCCGAGGTCGTCGACCGTCCACTCGTGCCGTTCGGGCAGGATGGACGCTGCGGTCATGACATCTCCGTCCAGGGGGCGACGACCACCCTAAGCGCCAAGGTCGTCGCCCACCGTCACCGACACGCGTCAGCGGGGCCGGTTGTCGCCCTTGCCGAGCTTGTTGAAGTCGATCTTCGGAAGCTTGAAGCCCGGGGGCAGGCCCTGGCCGCCGGCCAGGTCGCCCGGGTCCAGGCCCGGCGGGAGCTGCGGCATGCCGCCCGGGAACCCGCCCGGCAGCCCTCCACCCGCAGCGCCCCGCGCGCCGGCACCACTCTGCGCGCCCCCGCGCGAACGCTGCCCGCCCTTCGAGTTCCGTCGCTTGTTCTTCGGCGACTTGGTCGCCTTGCGCCGGCCGCCGCCGGGCAGGCCCATCATGCCGCCCATCTGCTTCATCATCTTCTGCGCGTCGGCGAAGCGGTTGAGCAGCTGGTTGACGTCCATCACGGCGACGCCCGAGCCGTTCGCGATGCGGGCCCGGCGCGAGCCGTTGATGATCTTCGGGTTGGTGCGCTCGGCCGGGGTCATCGACCGGATGATCGCGGTGACCCGGTCGAAGTGCTTGTCGTCCAGCTCGGCGAGCTGGTCCTTCATCTGCCCCATGCCCGGCATCATGGCCAGCACGTTGGCGATCGGACCCATCCGCCGGACCGCGATGAGCTGGTCGAGGAAGTCCTCCAGGGTGAACTGCTCGCCGCCCATCAGCTTGGCGGTCATCTTCTCCTTCTGATCGGTGTCGAAGGCCGCCTCGGCCTGCTCGATCAGAGTGAGGACGTCGCCCATGCCGAGGATCCGGCTGGCCATCCGGTCGGGGTGGAAGACGTCGAAGTCCTCCAGCTTCTCGCCGGTGGAGGCGAAGAGGATCGGCTGACCGGTCACCTCGCGCACCGACAGCGCGGCGCCGCCCCGGGCGTCGCCGTCGAGCTTCGACAGCACCACGCCGGTGATGCCGACGCCGTCGCGGAACGCCTCGGCGGTGCGTACGGCGTCCTGACCGACCATCGCGTCGATGACGAAGATGACCTCGTCGGGGTTCACCGCGTCGCGGATGTCGGCGGCCTGCCGCATCATCTCGGCGTCGATGCCGAGCCGACCGGCGGTGTCGACGATGACGATGTCCCGGGCGGCCCGCTTCGCGTGCTCGATCGAGGCGCGAGCCACCTGCACGGGGTCGCCGGTGCCGTTGCCGGGCTCCGGGGCGTACACCTCGACGCCGGCCCGACCACCGAGCACCTGGAGCTGCCCGACGGCGTTGGGGCGCTGGAGATCGGCGGCGACCAGCAGCGGCTGGTGGCCCTGGGCCTTGAGCCAGCGGGCCAGCTTGCCGGCCAGGGTGGTCTTGCCGGAGCCCTGGAGGCCCGCAAGCATGATCACCGTCGGCGGCTGCTTGGCGAACTGGAGCCGCCGCCCCTCGCCGCCGAGGACGGTGATCAGCTCCTCGTTGACGATCTTGACGATCTGCTGGGCCGGATTCAGCGCCTGGGAGACCTCCGCGCCGCGCGACCGCTCCTTGACGTTCGCGATGAAGCCCTTGACCACCGGCAGGGCGACGTCGGCCTCCAGCAGCGCCAGGCGGATCTCGCGCGCCGTGGCGTCGATGTCGGCGTCCGTGAGCCGCCCCTTGCCGCGGAGCTTGGTGAAGATCCCGGAGAGGCGGTCACTCAAGGTGTCAAACACGCGAACATCCCGTTTGTCAGTGTTTCGGCGGGCACAACGCGACCGGGCGCAGGTGTCCGGCCATGGCTAGGGTAGCCCGCCGCCCGCACCGGCGCTCCGGCCCGCCCGCACCCCGGCGCTCCGGGAAGCGTCGGTTAACAGGGGGACCTTCCTCCACCGAAAGCGTAGACAAGGTGCCCTTCCTTACACAGCGGCGAGGACCGCGGCCTCCAGGCGGGCCCGCTCGTCGTCCGACGGCCAGCCGCCCACCAGGTAGAACGCGTCCACCACGTCCCCGCCGAGCGTGGAGATCCGGGCCGCGCGGACCTGCGCGCCGGCCTCGTCGAGGGCGCAGGTCACCCGGTACAGCAGGCCGGCCGCGTCGGCGGCGCGCAACTCCAGCACCACCGCGTCGGTGGCCGCGTCCCGGTGCCAGACCACCCGGGGGGCCGCGCCGGAGCCGCGCGCGGCGAGGGCCCGGCCGCGCAGCCGCTGGGTGACCGAGACGTCCCCGGCGACCGCCCGGCGCAGGTCGCCGCCGAGCGCGATCGGGTCGGGCGGCAGGCCGTAGCGGGGCTGCACCCGGCACTCCACCAGGGCCCGGCCGTCGACGGTGGAGGCGTCGGCGGAGAGCACCTCCAGCCGGTGCAGGGCCAGGCAGCCGGCCACCGTCGCGAGCAGGCCGCTCCGGTCCGCCGCGGCCACCGCCACCCGGTCCCCGGTCAGGTGTACGACCGGCAGCGGCCCGTCGAGCAGCGCCGGGTCGGGGGCGGGCGGGGCGGGCAGCACGCCGGTGTCCAGCGCGGTGCGGACCCGGGCGACGAGTTCGGCGACGAGGCGGCCCTTCCAGTCCGACCAGGCGGCCGGGCCGGTGGCCGCCGCGTCGGCGCGGACCAGGGCGTGCAGCAGGTCCAGGGTGGTGCTGTCGCCGACGGCCTCGGCGACCCGGGCGATGGTCACCGGGTCGGACAGGTCGCGGCGGGTGGCCACGTCGGGCAGGAGCAGGTGCAGCCGGACCAGCGTGCCGATCAGCGCCACCTCCGGCTCGGGCAGGCCGATCCGGGCCACCACGGCCTCGGCCAGCGGCGCGCCGACGGTGCTGTGGTCGGCGCCGCCATCGGCGGGCAGTCCCTTGCCGATGTCGTGCAGGAACGCGCCGAGCAGCAGCAGGTCCGGCCGGTCCACCTCGCGGGTGTGCCGGCTCGCCTCGTACGCGGTCTGCACCAGGTGCCGGTCGAGGGTGTAGCGGTGCACGGGGTTGTGCTGGGGCAGGCTGCGCATCCGGGTCCACTCGGGCAGCCAGCCGTCGATCAGCCCGTACCGGTCGCAGGTCTCCCAGGCGGGGACGAGGCCGGGACCCGCGCCGAGCAGGGTGACGAGGGCGGCGCGGGCGTCCGCCGGCCAGGGCGACGGCAGCGGCGGGCAGTACGCGGCCAGCCACTCGCAGGTGGCGCGGGCGATCGGCAGCCGCGTGGTCGCCGCCGCGGCGGCCATCCGCAGGGACAGGCTCGGGTCGGGGCGCGCGCCGATGGCGGTGCGGGCGAGCACCAGTTCCCCGTCGTGCTCCACGACGTCCCGGGCGACCGGGCGGCGCACCGGGCGGGGGTCGGCGCCCCGGCGGCGGCCGGAGCGCAGCCGGTCGGCGGCCCGCCAGGCGTCGTCGAGGGCGTGGCTGATCGTGCGGGCGTCTCCGGCGACCCGGCGCAGCAGCACGTCGCCGTCGTGGGCGGCCACGGCCGCTGCGGCGGCCTCGCCGGAGGGCTGCCGCAGGCCGAGCCGGGCGGCGACGCCGTCGCGTTCCTGGGCGACCAGCCGGTCGACGCGGCGGCCGGCCTGCTCGTGCAGGGCGTCGCGGGTGTCGAGCAGGCGCAGGTGGGCGGCCCGGACGGCGGGGCGCAGCGCGTCGGTGATGCCGGCGGTGGCGATCGCGCGCAGGATGCCCACGTCGCGTAGCCCGCCGGCGGCTTCCTTGAGGTCACCTTCGAGGAGGAAGGCCAGCTCGCCGTGGGCCTGCCAGCGGGCCTCGGTGATCTCCCGCAGGGCGGGCAACTGACGGACGGCGGTACGCCGCCAGTGGTCGACGGCGGTGCGGGCCAGGGTGTCGGCCAGCTCCCGGTCGCCGGCGACGTGCCGGGCGTCGAGCAGGCCGAGGGCGACCTTCACGTCGTCCTGGGCCACCGACAGGGCCTCGGCCAGGGTCCGCACCGAGTGGTCCAGCCGCAGGCCGGCGTCCCAGATCGGATACCACACCTGGGGGGCCAGCTCGTCCATGCCGGGCACCCCGGCGTGCACGAGCACGAGGTCGAGGTCCCCGTACGGGGCGCACTGCCGCCGCCCGAGCCCGCCCACGGCGACCAGCGCGATGCCGGCCCGCTGGGGCAGCAGCCCCGCCAGCCAGCGGTCGAACGCGGCGGCCCGCGCCACCCGCGCCGCGTCCCCGATCCCCCCGGGAACGCCGACGACCTCGTTGACCAAGAGGTTCGCGTCGCCGTCGCCGGCGTTGCCCGACGCATTCCCCTTGATCAACGAGGTCATCTGGTCGTGCCGGCCTAGAGGGCGTCCAGGCCGCGTTCGCCGGTGCGGACCCGCACGACGTCCTCGACGCCGGTCACCCACACCTTGCCGTCGCCGATCTTGCCGGTCCGGGCGGCGCCGACGATCGCGTCGACGATCTTCTCGACGTCGATCTCGTCGGTGAGCACCTCCACCCGGATCTTCGGCAGGAACTCGACCGTGTACTCGGCACCCCGGTAGACCTCGGTGTGCCCCTTCTGCCGGCCGTAGCCCTGGACCTCGCTGACGGTCAGCCCGGCCACGCCGAGGGCGTGCAGGGCCTCCTTCACCGCGTCCAGCTGGTACGGCTTGATGACCGCGGTCACCAGCTTCATGTCCAACCCCTCCATCCCAGGAACGTTAACCGGCGACCTTCTCGCTGACCGGCTCGGACTCGTCCGACGCCGGCTTGGTGCCGGCGGCACCGGCCGGCGTCCCGATCCCGGCGAGCGCGAACGCGCTGCCGCCGCCGCTGCCACCGGCCAGGGAGAGGTCGTAACCGCTCTCGGCGTGCTCGGCGAGGTCGATGCCCTCGACCTCGGCCTCGGGCTTGAGGCGGAAGCCGATCGTCTTCTCGATCCCGAAGGCGAGCAGCCAGGCGATCCCGAAGGACCAGACGGTCACGATCAGGCCGGCGATGGCCTGGCGGCCGAGCTGGGTGACGCCGCCGCCGTAGAACAGGCCGTCGGAGGCGCCGACCACGTCGGTGATCGCGGAGTTGACCGAGTTGGTGGCGAACAGGCCGAGCCAGAGCGAACCGATCCAGCCGCCGACGAAGTGCACGCCGACCACGTCGAGGGAGTCGTCGTAGCCGAGCTTGTACTTCAGGCTGACGGCGAACGCGCAGGCCGCACCGGCGACGATGCCGAGCAGGACCGACGCCCAGGGAGCGATGAAGCCACAGGCCGGGGTGATGGCGACCAGGCCGGCGATCGCGCCGGAGGACGCACCGACCATGGTCGGCTTCTTGTCCTTGATCCACTCCACCGCGAGCCAGCCGAGCACCGCCGCGGCGGTGGCGAGCTGGGTGTTGATGAAGGCGAGGCCGGCGACCGAGTCGACGGTCAGCTCCGAGCCGGCGTTGAACCCGAACCAGCCGAACCAGAGCAGGCCCGCGCCGAGCGCGACCAGCGGGATGTTGTGCGGCTTCATGCCCTCACGGGGCCAGCCGAGCCGCTTGCCGAGCACCAGCGCCACGGCCAGGGCCGCCGCACCGGCGTTGATGTGCACCGCAGTGCCACCGGCGAAGTCCAGCGCGTGGATGTCAGCGCCGATGATGCCGCCGCCCCACACCCAGTGCGCGACCGGGAAGTAGACCAGCGTGGCCCACCCGAAGGCGAACACCAGCCAGCCGGCGAACTTGGCCCGATCGGAGATCGCGCCGCTGATCAGCGCGACGGTGATCACCGCGAAGACCATCTGGAAGGCCATGAACACGTAGAGCGGGACCCCGATGCCGCTGGGGTTCTCCGCGGTGGCCCCCCACAGGTCGGTCTCGGCCAGGAAGGTCTTGGTGCCGAGGTACGCCCCGGGGTCGCCCCAGAAGCCGTTCACGTCGGTCCCGAAGGCGACGCTGAAACCGTAGAACCACCACAGAACAGAGATGAGCCCAATCGCCGAGAAGCTCATCATCATCATGTTGAGCACGCCCTTGGACCGGTTGAGACCGCCGTAGAACAGCGCCAGTCCGGGCGTCATGAGCAGCACGAGCGCGGTCGAAACCAGCAGCCAAACGGTGTTGCCGCCGTCGATCGTCGGTGCTTCAGGCACGCTGGCCTCCTAAAGGTGAAGTTCCCTCCTTCGCGGCTTCCGGGGCAGCGTCGCCCGTACGCCGGTTGCGCGGAAGCTTGGTCGCCTCCTGTTTCCTTCAGCGTCACCACTCGATTTCCAACCCGTGACGCTGTGTTTCGTACGTGTGAAGAAACCCTCACCGTCGGGCGGACCGGGGAGGATCTCAGCGCAGCGCGTACTCCAGAGCATGCCGTTCGTAATCCAACAGGCGCAGATCGCGCATCGGGCGGCGAAGGTGACCCTTGTGCACGATCCGGACGAACGCCGGCTCCCCCGCCGCGGCCATCCGACGGATGCCCTCCACGTGATCGACGACGCGCTTGCGGATGGTCCGGACCAGCCGGTGCCGGTCGCGCGGGATCAGCCCGTACGCGTCGGCGAACAGCCGCAGCCGGCGCGGCCGGTCCGGGTGCCGCCAACCGAGGGTGATCGAGTCCCGGTCGGAGAAGATCGGCACCCAGGTCCACGCCGCGTACGCCACGTCGTAGATCCGCGCGCCCGGCGAGGCCAGGTCGAAGTCGATCAGCCCGAGGGTGCCGTCCGGCCGCCAGATCACGTTGTGCGGGGCGGCGTCGTGGTGGCAGATGACCTCGGTGTCCGGCGGGGGCGGGCCGAACGAGCGCCACACCGCCCCGGGCGGCGGGGCGAAGCCGTACTGGGCGTCGTGGAACATCCGCAGCATGGTGGCGACCGTCACCAGCGCCTCGTCGGTCACCCAGTGCGGGGCCAGCGGGTATTCCCCGCACTCCCCCTCCAGGTACGACAGGACCTCCCGGTTGCGCTCGTCCATGCCGAGCGCCCGGGGTGCGCCGGTGAACCCGACGTACTCCAGGTGGCGCAGCAGGGCGTGCACGGACGGGGTCCACGGGCCGACGTTGCGCCGGACGGTGTCGCCGACCCGCACCACGGTGCTCACGTTCCCGCCGTGCAGCGGGATCTCCTGCGAAGTCACGTACGGTCTCCCGAGGCCCGGCGCCGCGTGGCGGGGGTCGCGCCACCCGGGGTAGGCGCGATCGTCACTGGTCACTGCGAGGTTACGCGTCGCGGGCGAGCGGCTCGGTGCCGAGCAGCGCGTCGACGAACTGCGCCGGGTCGAACGGGGCGAGGTCGTCCTTGCCCTCACCGAGGCCGACCAGCTTGACGGGGATGCCGAGCTTGCGCTGCACGGCGATCACGATGCCGCCCTTGGCGGTGCCGTCGAGCTTGGTCAGCACCACGCCGGTCACGTTGACCACCTCGGTGAAGACGCGGGCCTGCTCCAGGCCGTTCTGTCCGGTCGTGGCGTCGAGCACCAGCAGGGTCTCGTCGATCGGCCCGTGCTTTTCGACGACCCGCTTGACCTTGCCCAGCTCGTCCATGAGGCCGACCTTGTTCTGCAACCGGCCGGCGGTGTCGATCAGCACGGTGTCGACGCCGGTGTCGATGCCCCGCTTCACCGCGTCGAACGCCACGCTGGCCGGGTCGGCGGCCTCCGGGCCGCGGACGGTCTCCGCCCCGACCCGGCCGCCCCACGTCTCCAACTGGTCGGCGGCGGCGGCGCGGAAGGTGTCGGCCGCGCCGAGCAGCACGCTGCGGCCGTCGGCGACCAGCACCCGGGCGATCTTGCCGCAGGTGGTGGTCTTGCCGGCGCCGTTGACACCGACCACCAGCACCACCGCCGGCACGCCGTCGGCCGGGGCGGTGCGCAGCGACCGGTCCAGGGCCGGGTCGAGCGCGTCGACCAGCTCGGCCGCGAGCAGGGCGCGCAGCTCGTCGACGGTGCGGGTGCCGAGCACCCGGGTCCGCTCCCGCAGCCGGTCGACGATCTCCCGGGTCGGGTCGATGCCGACGTCGGCGGTGATCAGGCTGTCCTCGATCTCCTCCCAGGTGTCCTCGTCGAGCCGGTCGCGGCTGAGCAGGCCCAGCAGGCCCTTGCCGAAGGCGTTCTGCGAGCGGGACAGCCGGGACCGCAGCCGGACCAGCCGGCCGGCGGTCGGCTCGGGCACCTCGACGGCGGGCGGCGCCTCCACCACGGGCGGGGGCTCGACCAGGATCCCCGTGGAAAGGTCCGCCTCCGGCGCCTCGACGGACGGGCCGGCGAGGTCCTGGCCGGCCCGGGTGTCCACCTCCGTCTCCGGCAGCGGCGGTTCGGGGCGCCGGCGCAGCCGCGGCACCACCAGCCCGAGGCCGCCGAGGATCAGCACGCCGAGCAGGGCGAGCGCGATGAGGAGGTATTCCGTCATGCCGAAATCCTGTCAGATGCCGGCGACGGCGTCCCAGCCACCGCTACCGACGGGGGTGCGAGCTGCCGGTACGCTCGCGGCGGCCAGGGGCGGCGCGACGGTCGACCGGGTAGAAATGATGAGCGCGTCTCGCCCCCTGGAGGTTCCCCATGCCGGCTCCCCGCCTGCTCATCGGCCCGCTGCTGCGCCGGGTCGTCGGCACGCGGGCCACCGTCTGGGTGGAGACCAGTGCGCCCGCGACGGTCCGGGTCCGCACGGCCGACGGCGCCGAGGGGGCGGCGAAGACCTTCTCCGCGTACGACCACCACTACGCGCTCGTCGTCGTCGAGGGGCTGACCCCCGACAGCGCGACGACGTACGAGGTGCTGGTCGACGACGAGGTCGCCTGGCCGGAGCCCCGGTCCGCCTTCCCGCCCAGCGTGATCCGCACCCGGGCCGCCGACGACCGGGACCAGCCGGTGCGCCTGGTCTTCGGCTCCTGCCGGGAGACCACCCAGCACTCGACCGCCCGCAAGCTGCCCCCGGACGCGCTCGACGCGTACGCCCGGCGGTTGCTGGCCGAGCCGGACCGGGCCGCCGCCCAGCCCGACCTGCTGGTGCTGCTCGGCGACCAGGTCTACGCCGACGAGACCTCGCCGACCGTGCGGCGGCTGCTCAAGCGGCGCCGGCGGCGGCCGGCGGGCGCCCCGGCGACGCAGGTGGTCAGCTTCGACGAATACACCAAGCTCTACCTGGAGTCGTGGCGCGACCCGGAGATCCGCTGGCTGTTCTCCACCGTGCCCAGCGTGATGATCTTCGACGACCACGAGGTGATCGACGACTGGAACACCTCCGCGCCGTGGCGCGACGACATGCGCGCCCAGCCCTGGTGGGCCGAGCGGATCGGCAGCGGCCTGGCCTCCTACTGGGTCTACCAGCACCTGGGCAACCTCGCCCCCGACGAGATCGCCGCCGACCCCGTGTACGCGAAGGTCACCGCCGCCGCCCCGGACGCCACCGAGGTCCTGCGCGAGTTCGGCACCCGGGTCGACAGGGAGGCCGACGAGGCGCACGACACCGAGCGCTGGCGCGCGGTGCAGTACCAGTGGAGCTACGCCCTGGACCTGGGGCGCACGAGGCTGGTGATGCTCGACAACCGGTGCAGCCGGGTGCTGGAGCGGGGCAGCCGGGCGATGCTGCCGCCGGGCGAGTGGTCCTGGTTCCTCGACCGGGCGCACGGCGTCTACGACCACCTCGTGGTGGGCGCGTCGCTGCCCTGGCTGCTGCCGCCGGGCATCCACCACGTGGAGGCGTGGAACGAGAAGCTCGCCGACTCCCGGCACCGCTGGGTGGCCGGCTTCGCCGAGCGGCTGCGCCGGGCGCTCGACCTGGAGCACTGGGCGGCGTTCCGCCGCTCCTTCGACGCCCTCGGCGCGCTCTTCGCCCGGCTGGGCAGCGGCCCGGCCGGGCAGACCGGGGACCGGGTCGGCGCCGGGCCGGCGTACCCGCCGCCCGCGTCGATCAGCGTGCTCTCCGGCGACGTGCACCACTCGTACGTGGCCCGGGCCCGCTTCCCCGGCCCGGCGGTGCACACCCCCGTGCACCAGCTCACCTGCTCGCCGATCCACAACCAGGTGCCGGCGGCGATGCGCCCGCTGATGCGACTGGGCTGGTCGCCGGGACCGGCCGGGGCCGCCCGCGCGCTGGCCCGCTGCGCCGGGGTACGCCGCCCCAGCGTGCGCTGGCGCAAGCTGGCCGGGCCGTACTTCGGCAACGCGGTGGCCACCCTCGCCCACACCGGCCGCACGGCCGACGTCACGATCGAGGGCACCACCGGCGACGGGCACCTGCGAACGGTGTTCCGAAGGCGGCTCGCCTCCGGGGGCTGAGCCCCTCGCGCCCGTACCCTTGCGGCGTGGACGATCATTCGCCGGAGACCCTGCGGTTCGTCGAGCACGAGTTGACCGCGCTGCTGCGCCGGGGCCGCTCGCTGTCCTTCGAGGTGGCCCGGGAGGTGCACCCCAATCTGGACCAGAACGCGTACGGGCTGCTGCTGTGGCTGCGCCGGTCGGACGCGACCCGGCTGACCGACCTGGCCGCCCGGCTCGGGATCAGCAAGGGGACGCTGAGCCGGCAGATCAACGGCCTGGAGGCGCTCGGGCTGGTGCGCCGGGAGCCGGAGCCGGAGGACCGGCGGGCGTGGCGACTCAGCCTGACCGAGGAGGGGCAGCGCCGGTTCGACGCCGCCCGGGCGACCCGGCTCGCGCAGTTCCATCGCATCGTGCAGAGCTGGCCGAGGCAGGACGTGGAGGACTTCGCCCGCCTGCTGGCCCGCTTCAACGAAGCCCTCGACTGAGGTGCAGGGAAGGGCCCCCTGTCAACGCTTTCCGTATAGGAAGGGCCCCTTCCTGACAACCGCACCGCACCGCACCGCACCGCGCCGCGCGCTAAACCGGTCGCCCGGTGTCGGGGGTGCCCGCCAGGATGGGCGGATGACCTGGAGAGCACCGCGGATCAACCGCACCGACGAACCGTACGTCGCCGACGAGCGGGCCATGCTCGAAGGCTGGCTCGACTACCACCGGCAGACCCTGCTGATGAAGTGCGCCGACCTGACCACCGAACAGTTGAAGACCGCCAGCGTGGAGCCCTCGGGGCTGACGCTGCTCGGCCTGGTCCGGCACATGTCCGAGGTGGAGCGCTGGTGGTTCCGCATCCGGGCCGCCGGCCAGCGACTCGGGGACATCTACAACACCGAGGCCAGCCCGGACGGCGACCTGGACGACATCGCCGGCGCCGACGCGGCGGCCGACTTCGCCACCTTCGCCGCCGAGGTCGAGGCCGCCCGGGTTGCCGCCGCCGGCCTGTCCCTGGACCAGACCTTCCTGCGTCCGCGCCGCGACGGCAGCACCGACGAGATCAGCGTCCGCTGGGTCTATCTGCACATGATCGAGGAGTACGCCCGGCACAACGGCCACGCCGACCTGCTGCGGGAACGCATCGACGGCGTCACCGGCGCCTGACCCGGAGCTGGTGGAGAGCCGGTCGGGGCCGACCGGCTCTCCACCGGCCGGGCGGAGCGCCGGGCTCAGTACGCCAGCGCCGCCCGCAGGTAGCGCAGCCCCGACGGCCCGTCCCACCGGTACGCCGACAGTCCGGCCGCCCGCGCGCCCCGGATCGCCCAGTCCTCGTCGTCGACGAAGAGCACCCGGGCCGGCGGGGTCTCCAGCGCCGCGCAGGCCGCCTGGAAGTACTCCTTCGCCGGCTTGTGCACCCCGACGACCGAGGAGTTGACCACCACGTCCAGCTCGTCGGTCAGGCCCAGCGCGGCGAGGTCGGTGTCGAGCAGGTCGGTGCCGTTGGTGCCGAGCCCGACCCGTACGCCGGCAGCCCGCACCTCGCGCACGAACGCCAGCACCTCGGGGTCGACCTCGCCCCGGTGGCGCTGCCACTGCTCCACGGCGGCGCGGGCGCGCTGCGGGCCGCCGGCCGAGTCGGCCAGCGCGTCGGCGACGCTGGCGGCCCAGTCGGCGTGGCTGACCTGGCCGGTGAGCACCGGCTGGAGCCGCCCCCAGTGCATGGCGATCTCGGTGAGCACCCCCTCGGCGAGGCCGTAATCCCGTTCCACGCCGGCGGCGACCGCCGGGTCCCAGCGCCGCAGCACCCCGTCGAGATCCACCAGGAGCGCCGTCGCGCGTTCCCGAGCCACTACTGTTTCTCCTCGCCGCGGCCGTGCCGCTCGTCGTCGCCGTCCCGGCCGCCGCCGACGCCGACACTGTCGTCGACGGCGGCGCGGGCGGGCGGCGTCTGCTCGCCCTCGGCCCGGTTGAGCCGCTGGCTGATCACCTGGGTGACCCCGCTGCGCATGGTCACCCCGTAGAGGGCGTCGGCGATCTCCATCGTCCGCTTCTGGTGGGTGATGACGATCAGCTGACTCTTCTCCCGCAACTGTGCCAGCAACGTGATCAACCTGCCCAGGTTGACGTCGTCGAGGGCCGCCTCGACCTCGTCCATGATGTAGAACGGGCTGGGCCGGGCCCGGAAGATCGCCACGAGCATCGCCACGGCGGTCAGCGACCGCTCGCCGCCGGAGAGCAGCGACAGCCGCTTGATCTTCTTGCCCGGCGGGCGGGCCTCCACCTCCACGCCGGTGGTGAGCAGGTCCTCGGGGGCGGTGAGGATCAGCCGCCCCTCGCCGCCGGGGAAGAGCACCGTGAAGACCTGCTCGAACTCCCGGGCGGTGTCGGCGAACGCGCTGGCGAAGACCTCCAGGATGCGCTCGTCGACGTCCCTGACCACGGTCAGCAGGTCCCGGCGGGTGGCCTTGAGGTCCTCCAGCTGCTCGGAGAGGAACTTGAAGCGCTCCTCCAGCGCGGCGAACTCCTCCAGCGCCAGCGGGTTGACCTTGCCGAGCAGGGCCAGTTCGCGTTCCGCTTTCCCGGCCCGCTTCTCCTGCACCGGCCGCTCGTACCGGACCGGTTCGGGCACCGGCGACCCGTCCCGTTCGGCCGCCGCCACGTCGGCCTGGGTCGGGGGTACGGGCTGGGTCGGGCCGTACTCGGCGACCAGCGTCTCCACGTCGATGCCGAAGTCCTCGGCGGCCTTGGCCTCCAACTGCTCGATGCGCAGCCGCTGCTCGGCGCGGACCACCTCGTCCCGGTGCACCTGGCTGGTCAGCCGCTCCAGCTCCGCGCCGAGGCGCTTCGCCGCACCGCGTACCTCGGACAGCTCGGCCTCGCGGGCGGCCCGCTCGCGCGCCACGGCGTCGCGGTGCTCCTCGGCCCGCGCGATCGACACGGCGAGCCGGGCCAGCGCCTCGCGGGCGCCGCCGGCCACGGCGCGGGCGATGGTCGCGCCCCGGGCGCGGGCCGCGCGCCGGGCCGCAGCGCGTTCCCGCGCGGCCCGCTCGGCGGCGGCCTGCCGGCGCAGCGAGTCGGCCCGGCCGGCGATCGAGGAGACCCGCTCCTCGGCGGTACGCACGGCAAGCCGGACCTCCATCTCGTTCTGCCGGGCCTGCGGCACCAGCGCGGCGAGTTGGTCGCGTTCGTCCGTGGACGGCTCGGCGTCGATCGGGGTGGCCTCGGCCAGCCGCAGCCGCTCCGCCAGCTCGGCCAGGGCGGCGAGGTCCCGTTCCCGGGCCGCCTCGGCGCGGGCGCGGGACTCGCCGAGCCGGTCGGTCTCCGCCTTCGCCGACCGGGCGGCGGCGCCCAGCTCCGCCAGGCGGCGGGCGGCGGCGTTGCGGTGGCTCTCGGCCTCCCGCTTGGCGGCGGCGGCGTGCTGCACGGCCTCCTTGGCGGCGGCCACCTCGGCGCGCGCCCCGACGAGCTGGTCGCGCAGCTCGGCGGCGGTGTGCTCGGCGGCGAGCCGGTTGGCCCGGGCCTCCTCGACGGCGGCCTGCACCTCGATGAAGCTGGGCGCCTTCGCCGACCCGCCGGCCGCCGCGTACGCCCCGACGACGTCGCCGTCCGGGGTGACCGCGCGCAGCTCCGGGTTGTCGGCGACCAGCTCGGCGGCGGCGGCGAGGTCGTCGACGACGGCCACGTCGCGCAGCGCCCGGTGCACGGCGGGGCGCAGCTCGGCGGAGCACTCGACCAGGTCGGGGGCCCAGCGGGCGTGCGCGGGCAGCTTCGGGCGCAGGGCGTCGGCGGTGCCGGTCATGCCCGGCCCGGCGGGGCTGCCGACGAGCAGGCCGGCCCGCCCGGCGTCGGAGATCTTGAGCAGCCGCATCGCCTCGACGGCCTCGTCGACCCCGGTGACCGCGACCGCGTCGGCGAGCCCGCCGAGCGCGGCGGCGAGCGCGGCGGAGTGGCCGGGGGCGACGGTGAGCAGCCCGGCGAGGCTGCCGAGCAGGCCGGGCACCTCGCCGGCGCGGGCCAGCAGCGCGCCCGCGCCGTCCTTGCGGCGCAGGCCGATGGCGAGCGCCTCCTCGCGGGCCTTCTGCGTGGCGGCTTCCTTCTCGGCGGCCCGTTCCGCGTCGGTGAGGGACCGGGCGGCGGCCTGCGCCCGCTCCTGGGCGGCGACGGCCTCGGCGTGCCGGTCGTCGAGGTCGGCGTTGTCCCGGTCGGCCTCGGTGGACTGCTCGGCGACCGCGTCCAGGTCGGCCTGCGCCTGCTCGGCGCGGGCCAGGGCGTCGGCGTGCGCGGCGGCGAGCCGCTCGATCTCCTCCCCGGCGCTGGTGGTGCGGGCGCGAGCGGAGTTGACCTGGCCGGTGAGCCGGGCCAGCCCCTCCCGCCGGTCGGCGATCGCCTTCGCGGCGGCGACCAGTTCCCGTTCGGCGGCGGCGAGCTGCCGTTCCAGCTCCTGCCGCTGCTCGACGGCCTCGGCGAGGCGGATCTGGTCGTCGGTGAGCGCGCCGCGCAGCTCCTCCTCCTGCTCGCGGACCCGCTCCGCCTCGGCCTCCAGCTGGTCGGGGTCGCGGCCGGGGCGCTCGTCGTCGGGGATGGCGGTGAGGTGGCGCAGCCGCTCGCGGGCGAGCTGTTCGACGGAGCGGAACCGCTCGGAGAGCGCGGAGAGCTTGTACCAGGTGTCCTGGGCGGCGGCGAGCAGCGGCGCGTCCTCGGCGAGGGCGGCCTCCAGCTCGCCGAGCCGGCCCTGCACCTCGGCGTGCTCCGCCTCGACCTCCTGGCGCCGCTCACGCGCGGCGCTCTCGTCGGCGATCTCCCGGTCCAGGGTCGCGCGCAGGGTGTGCAGGTCGTCGGCGAGCAGCCGCAGCCGGGCGTCGCGCAGGTTGGCCTGGATCGCGGCGGCCCGGCGGGCCACCTCGGCCTGCCGGCCCAGCGGCTTGAGCTGGCGGCGCAGCTCGGCGGTGAGGTCGGTCAGCCGGTTGAGGTTGGTCTGCATCGCGTCGAGCTTCCGCAGCGCCTTCTCCTTGCGCTTGCGGTGCTTGAGGACGCCGGCCGCCTCCTCGATGAACGCGCGCCGGTCCTCCGGCTTGGCGTGCAGCATCCCGTCGAGGCGGCCCTGGCCGACGATGATGTGCATCTCCCGGCCGATGCCGGAGTCCGACAGCAGCTCCTGGATGTCGAGCAGGCGACAGGAGTCGCCGTTGATCTCGTATTCGCTCTCGCCGGAGCGGAACATCCGGCGGGTGATGGAGACCTCGGTGTACTCGATGGGCAGCGCGCCGTCGGTGTTGTCGATGGTGAGGGTGACCTCGGCCCGGCCCAGCGGGGCCCGCCCGGCGGTGCCGGCGAAGATGACGTCCTCCATCTTGCCGCCGCGCAGCGCCTTGGCGCCCTGCTCGCCGAGCACCCAGGCGATGGCGTCGACGACGTTGGACTTGCCGGAGCCGTTCGGGCCGACCACGCAGGTGATCCCGGGCTCCAGCTTCAGCGTCGTCGCGGAGGCGAAGGACTTGAACCCCTTCACCGTCAGGCTCTTGAGATACACCTTCTCGATCCTCGTCCGGTGGCCGCCGAGCGTCGTGGGCTGCGCGGACCTGGTGAACCCGCAGACTAACCCGGTGTCGCCGGCCCTCGGGCACGCGACCCGCCCCGGGCCGGTGTCGACGACCGGCCGGCGCGCCGCGTACCGGGTTTCCCGGTACGGATCGGACGGCTCGTCCGATGCAGAGCTTGATCAATTATCCAAGATCAGAGAATGGTACGGGGAGAATTGCCCGGACATGGCTGCGCGCCGGCACAAAAGTGTCGGCGCGCGATTTCTGCGTGGTGGGATTCAGTTGTCGGACCTGCTGGAGATCAGGTCAGCGCCGGCTCGGCCAGACGGAGGAGGTCGTCCGCCTCCGCCGCAGCCGCCGCGAGCCGATCGTTCTCGGCGCGCAGGCGCGTGATCTCGAACTCCAGTGCCTGAACCCTGGATCGCAGTCGGGTGACCTCGTCGAGCAGGCGCCGATCGGGCGCTGCACCTACGTGGCCGTAGAGGGCCTTCGCCATGCTGACTCCTTGATATGCGCTGCCGGAAAGGCCGGACCAACGCGCGCCCACTCGTTCGCGGCTGTCATTCCCAGCGATTCTGGGCATGACCGGGCGCGACTGGCGACACCTACATATTGAGCCGACAACCCCTCATTCGTCAAGTTACCGCAGGCCGTAGATCATCTTCGCGTCGGCCGGGCCGTTTGTCGGGAGGCTGCCACAAGGCACGGACACGCTCTGTCCGGACGCGTTAACTGTACGCCCGGGAACATCGGAACCCACCCCACGCGAACCGCTTTCGTCTTAACTCTTTCTTAGCCACGTTGCCGCAGCTTGCACCGCGCCCGTACGGTCACCCCGGCCCGCAACCGACCCATGGAGGCGACAGGCGTGTACGGCAGGACCGACCCGAACGACCCGGAGGGCGCGCGGTGGCGCCAGGAGCCCCCGGACGACGAGCCGGCCTGGCTGACCGACCGCCCCGCGCCGCGGTCGGCCTACCTGTTCGGGGACGAACCGGACCAGCCGAGTGACCAACGGCACACCGACCGGCCCCCGGCGCCGCCGGCCGACCGGCCGCGGGCGGGCGAGCCCGCCGCCCAATGGCACTCCCCGGACCAGCCGACCGGCCAGTGGAACTCCCCCGAACGGCCCGCCGACCAGTGGTATTCGGCCGGCCGCGCGGCCCCGACGGGCGACACGTCCGCCTGGCCCACTGCGCAGGGCGACACATCCGCCTGGCCCGCCCCGCCGGTCGACGGCCCGTCCGCCTGGCCCACGTCCCCGGCCGAGGCCCCGGCGGCGGCGGAGCCCACCCGGGCGCTGCCGGTCGTCGGCGCGGCCACGGCGGCCGTCGCGCGGCCGGCCGACCCCGGAGCCCGCCGCGGCGGCACCGCCCAGAGC
>NZ_JBHUVA010000093.1:0-22580 GCF_042670805.1 Micromonospora sp. NPDC057141
ACCAAGATCTCCGTGGGAGCGGGGGCGGCGCGGTGAGTTTTCACAATCCCGGGGTGCCCTGGGGGGAGCTGGAGCGGGTGCTCTCCGGGCGGGCCGGCCCGGGCCCGGGTGGCGCGCCGGGCCGGGGTGGCGAGTCAGGCTGTTCTGGCTGGTCTGGCTGGTCAGGCTGGGGCAGCGGGGCGGGCGAGAAAGGCGGGGTGGGCGAGGTAGGCGGGGTGGGTGGGCGGCACCTGCGGGCCGTGGACCCACCCGTGGTGGATCCCCTCGCCGTCGACGCCGACGGAGGCGACGGCCCCGCCTGGAGCCGCCGCCGGCGCCGGCACCCGCCGCCGGAACCGCCCCGCCCCGGCAGCGACGGTCCAGGCGGCAGCGGCAGCGGCCCCGGCGGCGGCGCGGTGCCGTACGCCGAGCTGCACGCGCACAGCAACTTCAGCTTCCTCGACGGGGCCAGCCACCCCGAGGAGCTGGCCGAGGAGGCGGCCCGGCTCGGGCTCACCGCGCTCGCCGTCACCGACCACGACGGCTTCTACGGCGTGGTGCGCTTCGCCGAGGCGGCCCGCGCGCTGCACCTGCCGACGATCTTCGGCGCGGAACTCTCCCTCGGGCTGCCCGGCCCGCAGAACGGCGAGCCGGACCCGCACGGCGCGCACCTGCTGGTGCTCGCCCACGGCCACGAGGGATACGCCCGGCTCGCCGCCACCATCGCCCGCGCCCAGCTGCGCGGCGGACAGAAGGGCCGCCCCGACTACGGGGAGCTGGAGGAGGTGGCCGCCGAGCTGCGCGACCACGTGCTGGTGCTCACCGGCTGCCGCAAGGGGCACGTGCCGGCCGCGCTGCTCACCGGGGGCGTCGACGCGGCCGCCCGGGAGCTGGACCGGCTCACCGCGCTGTTCGGCGCGGAGACGGTGGCGGTGGAGCTGACCGACCACGGGCACCCGGTCGACGGCGACCGCAACGACGCGCTCGCCGAGCTGGCCCGCGCCGCCGGGCTGCCCACGGTGGCCACGAACAACGTGCACTACGCCACCCCGGGTCGCCGCCGGCTGGCCACCACCCTGGCCGCGGTGCGGGCCCGGCGCAGCCTCGACGAGATCGACGGCTGGCTGCCCGCCGCCGGCACCGCTCACCTGCGCGGCGGGGCGGAGATGGCGGCGCGGTTCGCCGCGTACCCGGGGGCGGTGGCGCGGGCCGCCGAGTTCGGCGCGGAGCTGGCGTTCGACCTGCAACTGGTCGCGCCGAGGCTGCCGGCGTACCCGGTGCCGGCCGGGCACACCGAGATGAGCTGGCTGCGCGAGCTCACCATGGCCGGGGCCCGCGAGCGGTACGGGCCGCCCGAGGCGCACCCGGAGGCGTACGCGCAGTTGGCGCACGAGCTGCGGATGATCGATGAGCTGGGCTTCCCCGGCTACTTCCTGGTGGTCTACGACATCGTCGCGTTCTGCCGCGCGCAGGACATCTACTGCCAGGGCCGGGGGTCGGCGGCCAACTCGGCGGTCTGCTATGCGCTGCGGATCACCAACGTGGACGCGGTGCGGCACCGGCTGCTGTTCGAGCGGTTCCTCGCCCCGGAGCGCGACGGGCCGCCCGACATCGACGTGGACATCGAGTCCGACCGCCGGGAGGAGGTGATCCAGCACGTCTACGCCCGGTACGGCCGGGAGCACGCCGCCCAGGTCGCCAACGTCATCTCGTACCGGCCGCGCTCGGCGGTGCGGGACGTGGCCAAGGCGTTCGGCTTCTCGCCCGGCCAGCAGGACGCCTGGAGCAAGCAGATCGACCGCTGGGGCGCGGTCGCCGCGATCGACGCCGAGGACATCCCCGAGCAGGTCGTGGCGTATGCCGACGCGCTCCAGACGTTCCCGAGGCACCTGGGCATCCACTCCGGCGGGATGGTGATCTGCGACCGGCCGGTGATCGAGGTCTGCCCGGTGGAGTGGGGGCGGATGCCCGGCCGCAGCGTGCTCCAGTGGGACAAGGACGACTGCGCCGCCGTCGGGCTGGTGAAGTTCGACCTGCTCGGCCTCGGCATGCTCTCGGCCCTGCACTACGGCTACGACATGATCGGCGAGACCCTCGACCTGGGCGACATGACCCTGGACGACCCCGAGGTCTACGAGATGCTCTGCCGGGCCGACTCGGTGGGGGTGTTCCAGGTGGAGAGCCGCGCCCAGATGGCCACCCTGCCCCGGCTCAAGCCCCGCGAGTTCTACGACCTGGTGGTGGAGGTGGCGCTGATCCGGCCCGGCCCGATCCAGGGCGGCTCGGTGCACCCGTACATCCGGCGGCGCAACGGCCAGGAGCCGGTGACGTACCCGCACCCGCTGATGCGCAACGCGCTGGAGAAGACCCTCGGCATTCCGCTGTTCCAGGAGCAGCTGATGCAGCTCGCCATCGACCTGGCCGGCTTCGACGCGGCGGAGGCCGACCAGCTGCGCCGGGCGATGGGGGCGAAGCGGTCGGTGCAGCGGATGGCGCGGATCGCCGACCGGCTCTACGCGGGGATGGCCGAGCGGGGCATCGCCGGGGAGCTGGCCGACGACGTCTACCGCAAGCTCACCGCGTTCGCCAGCTACGGCTTCCCGGAGAGCCACGCGATGAGCTTCGCCTACCTGGTGTACGCCAGCTCGTGGCTCAAGCGCTACCACCCGGGCCCGTTCCTGGCCGCGCTGCTGAACGCCCAGCCGATGGGCTTCTACTCGCCGCAGACCCTGGTGGACGACGCGCGGCGGCACGGGGTGCAGGTGCGCCGGCCGGACGTCAACGCCAGCGGCGCGAAGGCCGTCCTGGAGTCCGCCCCGGACACCCGGTGGGGCAGTGCGCCCGGCGAGCCGCCGCACGCGTGGGGGCTGGGCGGTCCGGCGGTGCGGCTCGGGCTGGGCGGCGTACGTACCCTCGGTGACGGGGTGGCCGAGCGGATCGAGGCGGAGCGGGCGGCGCACGGGCCGTACCGTGACATGCCGGACCTGGCCCGGCGCGTGGGTCTGGCGGCCGCGCAGCTGGAGGCGCTGGCCACCGCCGACGCCTTCGCCTGTTTCGGGCTGACCCGGCGGCAGGCGCTCTGGGCCGCCGGGGCGGCCGCCCAGGACCGGCCGGGCCGGCTGCCGGGCACGGTGACCGGCGCGACCGCCCCGACGCTGCCCGGGATGGACGCGGTGGACCGCCTCGTCGCCGACGTCTGGGCGACCGGCCTGTCGCCGGAGAGCCACCCGGCCCGGTTCCTGCGCGACCGGCTCGACGCCCTCGGCGCGGTGCCGATCGCCCGGCTGGGGCGGGTGGATCCGGGTCGGCGGATCCGGGTCGGCGGGATCGTCACCCACCGGCAGCGGCCGGCCACCGCCGGCGGGGTCACCTTCCTCAACCTGGAGGACGAGACCGGGATGCTCAACGTCACCTGCTCGCCGGGGCTGTGGCAGCGCTACCGGAAGGTGGCGCGCACCAGCGCCGCGCTGGTGGTGCGCGGCCGGTTGCAGCGGCACGAGGGGGTGACCAACCTGACCGCCGACCGGCTCGACCCGATCGAGCCGCCGGTCGCCCCGGCCTCCCGCGACTTCCGCTGACGCGCAAGGAGGGGCACCTTGTCAACGCTTTCGGTAGAGCAGGGGCCCCCTGTCGACACCGCCGGGGCTGACTAGGCTCGACCGTGTGGAGCAGACCAGTACCCGGTTCACCGGCCCGCCGTTGACCCCCCGTACCGCCGTCATCTGGTCGGTGCTCCGGGCCGAGCTGGAACGCCGCGCCGGCGACCGGCTCACCGTCCTCGACGTCGGCGGCGGCACCGGCGGCTTCGCCGTGCCGCTGGCGCAGGCCGGGCACCAGGTCACCGTGGTCGACGCCAGTCCCGACGCGCTCGCCGCACTCACCCGCCGGGCCGCCGAGGCCGGCGTCGCCGACCGGGTACGTGCCGTGCAGGGCGACGGCGACGCGCTCGCCGGGCTGGTCGAGCCGGCCAGCGTCGACCTGGTGCTCTGCCATTCCGTACTGGAGGTCGTCGACGACCCCGCGCCGGTCGTGGCCGCGCTGGTCACCGCGCTGCGCCTGGGCGGCGCGGCGAGCGTCCTGGTGGCCGGGCAGGCCGCCGCGGTGCTCGGCCGGGCGATGAACGGCCACCTGGACCTGGCCGCCGCCCTGGCCGCCGACCCGGCCGGCACCGCCGGCCCCCGCGACACCCTGCGCCGGCGCTACGACGCCGACCGCGCCGCCGCGCTGCTGGCCGCCGGCGGTCTCACGGTCGAGGAGATCCACGGGGTACGCGTCCTGGCCGACCTCCTCCCCGCCGCCGTCGCGGACGGCCAGCAGGCCGCCCTGGTCGAGCTGGAGCGGGCCCTGGCCGCCCGGCCGCCGTACCGGGACCTGGCCGCCCAGCTGCACCTCTTCGCCCGCCGCCCGGCATGACCGCCGTGCCGCCCCCTGCGGAGGAGCCCTCGCAGGGGGCCACCGATCCGCCCGCCGTGCCGCCCCCGCGCGGGCCCGTCGATCCGCTGGCCCCGGTGCCGCCCCGCTACGGCGGCGCCAGCCTGGCCGACGTGCTGCCCAGCGCCCTGGCGGTGCTCGGCGTGCCCGGGGCCGTCGACCTGCTCGGGCTGACGCCCGCGCTCGTCGGGGTGCGGCGGGTCGCGGTGCTGCTGGTCGACGGGCTCGGCTGGTACCAGATCCCCGCCGCCGCCCCGCACGCCCCGACCCTGGCCGGGCTGGCCGCGACCGTCGGCCGCCCGCTCACCTGCGGCTTCCCGTCCACCACCCCGACCAGCCTGGTGACGCTGGGCACCGGGGCCGCGCCCGGCGCGCACGGGGTGCTCGGGTTCCGGGTGCGGGTGCCCGACACCGACCGGGTGCTCAGCCACATCGAGTGGACCGGCGACCCGGATCCGCTGCGCTGGCAGCCGGTCGCCACCCAGCTCGAACGCGCCCGCGCCGCCGGGGTCGCGGTGACCGTGGTGAGCCGCCCCGAGTACGCCGGCAGCGGCCTCACCCTGGCCGCCAACCGGGGCGGGGACTACCGGGGCGCCGCCGACGCCGCCGCGCTGGCCACCGCGATGCTCGCCGCGCTGCGCGCCGGCGCCGGGCCGACCCTGGTCTCCGGCTACCACCCCGACCTGGACCGGCACGGCCACCTCAGCGGCGTCGACTCGGAGCCGTGGCGGGCCGCCGCGACCGGGGTGGACGCGTTGTTGGCCCGGCTGGTCGACGGGTTGCCGCCGGACGCCGCGCTGCTGGTCACCGCCGACCACGGCCAGCTCGACGTGCCGCAGGTCGACCGGATCGACTTCGACGCCGACGACCGGCTGCGGGCCGGGGTGCGGGTGCTCGCCGGGGAGCCCCGGGTCCGCTACCTGCACGTGGCGCCGGGCGCGGCCGACGACGTGGTGGCCGCCTGGTCGGCCGTGCTCGGCGACGCGGCCCGGGTGCTGCGTCGCGACGAGGCGGTGGCCACCGGCTGGTTCGGGCCGGTGCCCGAGGAGCACCTGGGCCGGATCGGCGACGTGGTGGTGGTGTGCCGGGGCACGTCCGCCGTGGTCGCCACCCGGTCGGAGAAGCCGATCGAATCGCGTCTGGTGGCGTACCACGGGTCGGACACCGCCGCCGAGATGACCATCCCGCTGCTGGTGGTGCGCGGCTGAGCCTGGTGGTGCGACGGCCGGTTGGGCCCCGGGGGCCGCGGCGTGTCGTACCCGGGGGCTAGCCTGCGGGCATGGGTCGCAGTCAGTCGTTGCCGCGCGGCGGCGACCCGCGTTTCGGGCCCGACGGCGACGACTCCGGCAGCCCGATCCTGCACGTCGACATGGACGCCTTCTACGCCTCGGTCGAGGTGCGCCGCCGCCCCGAGCTGCGGGGCCGGCCCGTCGTGGTCGGTGGGGTCGGCCCGCGCGGCGTGGTCAGCGCCGCCAGCTACGAGGCCCGACGATACGGCGTCCGCAGCGCCATGCCGATCATGCGTGCCCGGTCGCTGTGCCCGCACGCGGTCTACCTGCCGCCCGACTTCGCGCAGTACACGGCGGCCTCCCGGGCGGTGATGCAGATCTTCCGGGACGTCACGCCGCTGGTCGAGCCGCTCTCGCTCGACGAGGCGTTCCTCGACGTGGCCGGGGCCCGCCGGCTGTTCGGCCCGCCCGCCGAGATCGCCCGCGGCATCCGCGCCCGGGTCGCCGACGAGCAGGGGCTGACCTGCTCGGTGGGGGTCGCGCCGAGCAAGTTCGTGGCCAAGCTCGGCTCCACCCGGGCCAAGCCCGACGGGCTGCTCGTGGTGCCGGCCGACCGGGTGCTCGACTTCCTGCGTCCCCTGCCGGTCGACGCCCTGTGGGGCGTGGGGGAGCGCTCCGCCGAGACGCTGCGCCGGCTCGGGCTGGCCACCATCGGCGACCTGGCCGAGGCGCCGCGCGGCATGCTCCGCAAGGCGCTCGGCGAGGCCGCCGCGACCCACCTGCACGAGCTGGCGTGGGGGCGGGACCCGCGCCGGGTCACCCCCGAGCAGGTGGAGAAGTCGATCGGCGCCGAGGTGACCTTCGACGCGGACGTGGCCGACCCGCTGGAGATCCGCCGGGCCCTGCTCGCCCTCGCCGAGAAGGTCGGCGCCCGGCTGCGCCGGGCCGGCCAGGTCGGCCGGACGGTGTCGATCAAGGTGCGCACGGCCGACTTCCGCACCGTCAGCCGCTCCCGCACCCTCGACGTGGCGACCGACACGGCGCGGGAGATGTTCGACACGGCGTGGGCCCTCTACACCGTCCTCGACCCCGGTGAGCGGATTCGCCTCGTCGGGGTGCGGGTGGAGGGTCTTGCCCCGGCGGGCCGGACGCCGCAGCAGCTGACGCTCGGCGCCCCCGAGCGCGGCTGGCGGGAGGCGGAGGCCGTCGCGGACGCCGCCGCCGCCCGATTCGGGCGATCCGTCATAGGTCCGGCGAGCCTTCTCGGCCGGCGCGATCCCGGGCGAAACGAAAATCCACCCCGCCCATAGGTCGTCCCGCTTTCCGACGCGCGACCCCCCTCGTAGACTTGTCGTTAAGCAGCCGGTTGGCTGCCACGGTCTGTCGGTCCGACCGGACCGACCAACGTGACCGGGGAGGAGTGCCGTGCCGCTCTCGGAGCACGAGCAGCGGCTGTTCGAGCAGATCGAGCGGTCGCTTGCCGAGGACCCCAAATTCGCCTCGGCCGTGCGCGCCAGCGATCCGCGCTTCCACGCGCGGCGTCGCCTGCTCGTCGCTGCCGGCGCGATCATCGTTGGCCTGGCTCTACTGGTCTACGGTGCGGTGATCAAGACCCCACCGCTCGCGGTGGTGGGTTTCGTCATCATGCTGGGTTCGGCGGCGTACGCGGTGCAGTCGCACCGCAAGGCGCAGTCCCCCGACCTGCACGTGGTCGGGGGGACGACCACCAGCCGACGCCGTCCACGCGGGCGGTCCGGCCGGCGGTCGTCGTTCCTGGATCGGATGGAGGACCGGTGGCGGCAGCGCCCGGAGGGGCACCGCTGACCCGGTTCCACCGCTGATCCTCGGTCCCGCCGGCCCGGCGGGGCCAACGTCGATCCGGCCCGCCGACGGCGGGCCGCTGCTTCCTGCCCGCACCTGCGGCGCTACATGCCCCTCCGCCTCCCGGTGTACTAGCGTCAGAGGTGTGAGGAAGCGTGTTGCGAGGTATGAGCCGCTGACGGTGGCGCGCTTGGGCGCCCTGCTCGTCGGGGCCGACGAGACGCGACGGTGGCGGTTGGTGGCGGAGTTCCTGGAAGAGTACCGATGGGAACCGTCCGAGATACGCGCTGGTCTCCTGGAACAGGAACCATCCCCTACGGGGGACGAGCACTGGGACGTGTTCCTCGCCGCGTTGACCGAGCATGTGGCGGCCAGGGACGGGCGTGGTGCGCCGCCGTGGGTCGAGACGCGGTCGCTGCGGCGTTTCTGGTTTCCTTTCAACACCCGCGCTGCCCGGGTTGACGCTGTGGTGCACGCGCCAGCAGCGTTCCGCCGCCGTGGCGTGTACGTGTCGGCGCAGGAGTTGAACGTCGCGTGAGCCTCGATGATCCGCTGTTGGACATGGGGTCGTACTCGACGAGGCCCGAGCCGTCGCTGACGAACTCGGCCTGCCGCACTGGTGGCTCAACGAACAGGCGAGTGCCTACGTCGCTCCCGGCGGCGACGCGGCAGCTCCTCGCGTATTCGATCATCCAGGCCTGCGGGTTGCGGCAGCGTCTGCGGAACACCTGTTGGCGATGAAGGTGCTTGCCGCTCGTCGTCGGGACGCCGAGGACATTCGCTTCCTGGTCGATCACCTCAGGTTGACCCGTGCCGAGGAGGTCCTCGATCTGTGCGCGGAGATCTTCCCCGAGGAGGAAGTCCCGGGCCGGGCGAGACTCGTGCTCGACGACGTTTTCGACAGCCGGTAGCCCCCGTCAGCGAATCGCGCGTGATCTCGACGACCGGCCGGGTCAGCGGCCGCCGCGGGTGGCCAGCAGCCGGCGCGGGCTCCAGCGCAGCAGCCGGTCCCGGGCGTCGCCCGTCCTGGCCACCAGCCGGGAGGACGTGTTGCCCAGCGCCGTGCGCCAGCGCAGCAGCACCGACGGCGGCAGCACCGCGGCCAGCAGCCTGGTCCGCCGGTCGGTCCGGGCGGCGAGCGCGCCACGCACGGCGCGCAGCGCCGGGTGCAGCTCCCCGCCGGCGAGCGGGGCGCGGGCGTACTGGGCCAGTTCCTCGGCGCGACCCAGCAGCCGCACCGCCGTGGCGGCGGAGGCGTCCTCGCCGACGGCGTCGGTGACCAGGCGCTCGGCGGTCGCCCTCGGCGTCTCCGTCCGGTCCACCCGGACCCGGTAGTCGACCAGGGTGTCGAGCAGCTCGTCCCAGGCGGCGTGCGCGTCCGCCCGCGCCCGCTCGGGGTCCACCGTCACGACGACGGACCGCCCGGTGCCGCCGCCGGGGCCCGTGCCGGCGTCCACCGTGGCCGGTGCGACCGCCACCGCCGCCCGGGCGCCCCGCCGGCGACGCAGCGCCATTCGCAGCAGCGCCGGCGCGGCGAGCAGGGCCAGCAGCGCCAGCGCGCCGGCCGTCCACCAGGGCCACACCGGGGCCTGCCGGGTGGGGCCGTCCGCCCCGACCGCCAGGCCGGCGTCGGTGTCCTGGTCGGCGGCGTCCGGGTCAGCGGCGTCCGGCGCCGGCGCCGAGTCGTCGGGGGCGGCCGGGGCACCCGGCTCGGTGGCTGCCGGCTCCGGCTGATCGGTGTCCGGGGCCCACGCCGATCGGGTCGAGCCCTGCACCCCGTACGCCGGGGTGGCGTCGAAGGGCACCCAGCCCATCCCGTCGAAGTAGACCTCCGTCCAGGCGTGCAGGTTGCGGTTGGTCAGCACGTACCCCTCGTCGGTGCGGCCGGTGCCGTTGGTGAAGCCGAACGCCACCCGGGCCGGGATGCCGGCCGACCGGACCAGCCACGCCATCGCCGCCGCGTACTGCTGGCAGAAGCCGGCCTTGTTGTTCAGGAAGTCGACGATGTCCTGACCGCTGGTGCCGCCCTTCGTGGTCAGGCTGTAGGTGAAGCCGTTGTCCGCCGAGAAGTGGTCGTAGATCGCCCGGACCTTGTCGTAGTCGGTGCTGCGGCCCTGCACGAGGTCGGCGACCAGCGTGTCGACCTGCTCGACGGGCGGGGTGACGGTCTGCTGGAGCCGGATCGGGTGGTCCGACGGCAGTGACGGGGCCCGCCGCAGGGCCGTCGGAGTGTACGTCGACCGGACGTAGTCGAACGAGTAGCGCTTGCCGCGGGAGTTCTCCCGGTTGGAGAAGACCACCTGCTGGTTCGGGTCGTAGAGCCAGCTGCCGCTGAGTTCCTCGGTGCGCACCGGCTCGGCGTAGGCCGGCAGCAGCGGCATGTTGAGGTTCTTCGAGACTTCCACGGTCGCCCGGTACTGCGTCCGCTCGACGCCGTTGCCGGTGCCGGAGCGCTGGGTCGGGTCGGGCAGGTCCCGGGTGACGGGCCGCCCGGTCGGGTTGCGCACCCGGAAGCCGTCGGGCCGCAGCTCGTCGGCGACGCCGTAGCGCAGGTAGAACGGGTTCGCCTCGTTGGTGGTCACCGTGACCATCTCGTAGACCTCGGACTGGTTGAGCTGCCCGCTCAGCGAGGCGAAGAGGTCGATGCGGCCCGGGTTGCCGCCCTGGCCGGTCCCCGTGCCGGTGCCGGTCCCGGCGCCCACGGCGTTGAGCAGGCCACCGGTCATCCCCGGCACCGCCAGCGGCAGCGCCACCGCCAGCACCACCCCGACCACGGCGAGCCGCCGCCCGGCGGCGGCCAACGGCGAGGACTCCCACACGTCGACGTCGCGGCCGTCGCCGGTGAACCGGCGGCCGAACCGGCGCACCCGGTCGACGTTGTCGGTGACCAGCAGCCACAGGTAGCCGGCGGCCCCGACCACGAACGGCACGGCGGGGACGCTGTCGACGTAGACGGCGACAGGCACCGAGTAGATGGCCAGCATCGGCAGCCCGGCCAGCGCCGGGCGGCGCAGCCCGACGGCGAGGACGTCGACCACCACGGCCACCCCGCCGATGCCGAGCACGGAGACGAACAGCAGCGGGTCCGTGTCGGGCACCTTCACCCCGTACGAGCGCATGTCCACCACCGACGCGCTCAGCAGCTCGCCGAAGTGGGCGAACGTGCCCGGGGTCGGCAGGAACGCCACCAGCTCGGTGCCGGCGGGGAAGAGCCAGGCCAGCGCGAGCGTCAGCCCGCCGAGCATGCCCAGCACCTGCCCCCACAGCGGGGCCCGGACCAGCCGGGTCAGCGCGGCCACCCCGGCCACCACCGTGACCGCGATGGCCGCCTGGATGAGCCAGGTCCAGCGTTCGAAGATGGCCGACAGCGGGGCGGCCGCCAGCAGGGTCGCGGCGGCGGCCACGAAGCCGAGGTTGCGGGTCGCGGTCACGGGGGCACCCTTTCCGGTCATCTTCCCGCCGGGCCGGGCGTGCGGGTACGCCCGGCGGGGCGGATCGTCACTTGACGCCCCCGGCCACGGTCTCGGCCAGCGCGGCCCGCAGGGCGAACCCCTGCGAGCCCCGGCCGGCCTGCGGCCACAGCGCGGGCAGCCGGGCCCCGTGGTCGACCCCGACGACCCGCCACCCGCTCTGCAACAGGGCGAGCGCGGCGGCGCCGTGCGCGTGGTCGGCCTCGGCCCGGGCCCGGGGCGGGAGGTGGAGCCAGGTGGAGCTGTCCAGCAGGAAACCGACGCAGGTCGCGCCGTTGCCGCGCAGGCCGGCGAGCAGCTCCGCCTCGGCGGTGCTCACCGTGCCGAACAGGCCGATGATCAGGCCGCCGTCGCCGCGCTGCCGGACCTGCCGCACCAGCGTGGTGATCTCGCCGCGCGGGTCGAGGCGGACCTCGGCGAGCTGGTCGAGCAGCAGCCCGTCCCCGGCGGCCTCGGTCGCGTCGACGTCCGCGCCGTCGCCGGTGACCAGGCGCAGCTTGTATCCGGCCTGGCGCAGGTGCACGGCGATGCTGGCCGCCGCGGAGACCGCCCACTCGAAGCTCGCGGTGGGGCCGTCGCCCCGGTGGCCGTGGCCCCGGGTGTCCAGCACCACCGTCGCCCGGCTCTCCCAGGGCTGCTCCTCGCGGCGGACCATCAGCTCGCCGGTGCGGGCCGTCGACTTCCAGTGCACCCGCCGCAGGTCGTCGCCCATCCGGTACTCCCGGGTCGCCGCGTCGTCCTCGCCGTGCACCGCCACGGACCGGGCGCGGCTGGAGCCGCTGCCCGCGTACTCGCCGGGGAGCCGGACCGAGGGCAGCGGGGTGACCTGCGGGATCACCGTGAGCTGGTCGACGCTGGGGAACGACCGGCTCAGCTCGCACAGCCCGAACGGGTCGGTGAGCCGGACCACCAGCGGACCCACCTCGTAGCGGCCGCGCACGTCCGCGCGGACGGTGTACGCCACCGAGCTGGCCTGGTGCGCGCCGAGCCGTTCCAGCACCACCCGGGGCCGGCTGCCCAGGGCGTACGGCAGCCGGTCCTCCAGCAGCAGCGTGCCGGTGGGCAGGCGGGACATGTTCTGCAACCGCAGCACCACCCGGGAGCTGGCCCCGACCGGCACCCGGTGCGGCTCCAGCGACCGGTTGCAGGCCAGCTTGTACCGGCTGCGCCCCACGTAGGCGGCGGCCAGCAGCGGCAGGACGGCGAGCAGCACGGCCACCCGGAGCAGGTCCTTCTCGCCGAGGATGACGGCGGAGACCGCCGCGGCGAGCGCGGCGGCCAGGAACGAGCGGCCACGGGTGGTCAGGCCCCGGAGCCCGTCGCGCACGCTCACCGCCTCCGCGGCTCGTACGGGGCGCGGCCGTTGCCGTCGGCGGCGGGCCGGCTGTCGTACGGGGAACGCTGGCGGTCGTGCGGCAGCGGCAGCCGGTGCACCAGCTCGGCGACGATCGCGTCGGTGGTGCGCCGGGCGAGCTGGGCGTCGGCGGTCGGGATGATCCGGTGGGCGAGCACCGGCACCGCGAGCGCCTGCAGGTCGTCGGGCAGGACGTAGTCGCGTCCCTCCAGGGCGGCGACGGCCCGGGCGGTGCGCAGCAGCTGGAGGGTGGCCCGGGGCGACGCGCCCAGCCGCAGGTCGGGGGCCTCCCGGGTGGCGGTGACCAGGTCCACCGCGTACTGCTTCACGGCGTCGGCGACGTGCACCTCGCGAACGGTGGCGATGAGCCGGCGCACGGTGTCGGCGTCGGAGACGGGCCGCAGCTCCTGCAACGGGTCGGCGGCCCCGTGCCCGTCCAGCATGGCCAGCTCGGCCTCCGGGCCCGGGTAGCCCATCGCGATGCGGGCCGTGAACCGGTCGCGCTGCGCCTCGGGCAGCGGATAGGTCCCCTCCATCTCGATCGGGTTCTGGGTGGCGATCACCATGAACGGGGTCTGGAGCTGGTAGGTGACCCCGTCGACGGTGACCTGCCGCTCCTCCATGCACTCCAGCAGGGCGGACTGGGTCTTCGGCGAGGCCCGGTTGATCTCGTCGCCGACGACCAGGTTGGCGAAGACCGCGCCGGGGCGGAACTCGAAGTCGTGCGTCTCCTGGTTGTAGACGCTGACGCCGGTGACGTCGCTGGGCAGCAGGTCGGGGGTGAACTGGATGCGCCGTACCGAACAGTCGATGGACCGGGCGAGGGCCTTCGCCAGCTTGGTCTTGCCGACGCCCGGGACGTCCTCGATGAGGAGGTGGCCCTCGGCGAGCAGGACGGCCAGGGCGAGCCGGACGGTGGCCGTCTTGCCCTCGATGACCTGCTCGATGTTGGCCACGATGGCCTCGCTGGCGGCGCGGAACTCGTCGTGCGGCAGCAGACCGCCCACCTCGTCCCAGGTCTGTTGTGTCACGGGCCTCCTCCTCGTCGCCACGACGGCAGCTCTGTCTAGAGCACCTGGACCCGCCGTTGGGTTCGCGACGGGAGAGCCTCGTCTGCCGCAGAAATCTCACTGGCCTCTCAGGCTAACCATGTTTGTCGTGATCGCCGAACCCCGCAGCAAGTCGGTCGGTTACGCCCGGAATATTCGCCCGACGGGGGAAACGCTTCGTCACCCAGCGTGAGAGGGGCCTCCCGCGACCCGCCTCCCGGCGGCGGGTCGCGTGCGTCGCGGGCCGGCGGGGTAGACTGCCGGACATGGCCGGAGTCTTCCTGCTTCTTACCGGGCCGTGCTGATGCGCTGACGCGCGACAGCACGGCGGCCCCTCCTGCGCGAGGGGCTTTTTTGTGCCCTCCGCCGGCCCGGCCCGGTGAGCCGAGATTGCCGGCCCGGCCGGCGATGCCGAGACCGCCGGACCCGGCCGGCGGGCCGAGACCGCCGGACCCGGCCGGCGGGCCGAGACCGCCGGACCCGGCCCGGCGACGCCGCGACGAAGCGAACGAGGAGAGACGATGAGTGAGGCGACAGCGGCGGGCGACATCCCCCCGTACCGGTACACCGCGGCCCTGGCCGAGGAGATCGAGCAGCGCTGGCAGGACACCTGGCAGCGGGCGGGCACGTTCCACGCCCCGAACCCGACCGGGCCGCTGGCCGACCCCGACCACCCCCGGGCGGGCGCGGAGAAGCTGTACGTGCTGGACATGTTCCCCTACCCGTCGGGGGCGGGCCTGCACGTCGGGCACCCGCTGGGCTACATCGGCACCGACTGCTTCGCCCGCTACCAGCGGATGGCCGGCCGCAACGTGCTGCACGCGATGGGCTTTGACGCGTTCGGCCTGCCCGCCGAGCAGTACGCGGTGCAGACCGGCACCCACCCGCGCACCACCACCGTGGCGAACATCGAGCGGTACAAGGCGCAGCTGCGTCGACTGGGCCTGGCCCACGACGACCGCCGCTCGGTGGCCACCATCGACACCGACTTCTACCGCTGGACCCAGTGGATCTTCCTGCAGGTCTTCAACTCCTGGTACGACGCGGACGCCAGGAAGGCGCGGCCGGTCGCCGAGCTGATCGCCGAGTTCGCCGCAGGCGACCGCCCGACGCCGGACGGCCGGCCGTGGGCCGAGCTGACCGCCGCCGAGCGGCGGGCAGTCGTCGACGACCACCGGCTGGCGTACGTCTCGCAGGCCCCGGTGAACTGGTGCCCGGGGCTGGGCACCGTGCTGGCCAACGAGGAGGTCACCGCCGACGGCCGCTCCGACCGGGGCAACTTCCCCGTGTTCAAGCGCAACCTGAAGCAGTGGATGATGCGGATCACCGCGTACGGGGACCGGCTGCTGGCGGACCTGGACGCCCTGGACTGGCCCGAGCCGATCAAGCTGATGCAGCGAAACTGGATCGGCCGGTCCACGGGCGCGCACATCGACTTCGCCACCGGCCAGGGTCCGGTGCGGGTGTTCACGACCCGCCCGGACACCATCTTCGGGGCCACCTACATGGTGCTGGCCCCCGAGCACGAACTGGTCGACGCGCTGACGCCGGCTGCCTGGCCGGACGGGACGCGGGACGCCTGGACGGGCGGGCACGCCAGCCCCCGGGCGGCCGTCGAGGCGTACCGGAAGGCGGCGGCGGCCAAGACCGACGTGGAGCGGCAGGCCGACGCGAGGGAGAAGACCGGCGTCTTCGTCGGCGCGTACGCCGCCAACCCCGTCACCGGTGGGCAGATCCCGATCTTCATCGCCGACTACGTGCTGGCCGGTTACGGCACCGGCGCGATCATGGCGGTGCCGGCGCAGGACGAGCGGGACTGGGCGTTCGCCGAGGTCTTCGAGCTGCCGATCGTGCGTACCGTGCAGCCGGCCGACGGCTTCGCCGGCAAGGCGTACACCGGGGACGGGCCGGCGATCAACAGCGCCGCGCCCGAGCGCGGCCTGGACCTGAACGGCCTGGGGGTCGCCGACGCCAAGGCGGCGATCATCGCGTGGCTGGAGGCCAACGGCCACGGCTCCGGCGCGACCACCTACCGGCTGCGCGACTGGCTGTTCTCCCGGCAGCGCTACTGGGGCGAGCCGTTCCCGATCGTGTACGACGCCACGGGCGCGGCGATCGCGCTGCCCGAGTCGATGCTGCCGGTCGAGCTGCCCGAGGTCGACGACTTCTCCCCGAAGACGTTCGACCCCGACGACGCCGACAGCAACCCCGAGACCCCGCTGTCGCGCCGCCGCGACTGGGTCGAGGTCGAGCTGGACCTGGGCGACGGGCCGCAGCGCTACACCCGGGAGACCAACGTGATGCCGCAGTGGGCCGGCTCCTGCTGGTACGAGCTGCGCTACCTGGACCCGACCAACGCCGACCGGTTCGTCGACGCCGAGAACGAGCGGTACTGGATGGGCCCGCGCGCCGAGGGCGACTGCGGCGGCACCGACCTGTACGTCGGCGGGGCCGAGCACGCCGTGCTGCACCTGCTGTACGCCCGCTTCTGGCACAAGGTGCTGTACGACCTGGGCCACGTGTCGTCGTTCGAGCCGTTCCGCAAGCTGTTCAACCAGGGCATGATCCAGGCGTACGCGTACACCGACGCCCGGGGCTCCTACGTGTCCGCCGAGGAGGTCGTCGAGCGCGACGGCGCCTGGTTCCTGGGCGACGAGGAGGTGCGCCGCGAGTACGGCAAGATGGGCAAGTCGCTGAAGAACGTGGTGACCCCCGACGACATGTGCGCCGCGTACGGCGCGGACACCTTCCGGGTGTACGAGATGTCGATGGGCCCGCTGGAGGTGTCCCGCCCGTGGGAGACGCGGGCGGTCGTCGGGGCGTACCGCTTCCTGCAGCGGGTCTGGCGGGCGGTCGTCGACGAGCAGACCGGCGCGACGCGGGTCACCGACGCCCCGGCCGACGAGGCCACCCGGCGGCTGCTGCACAAGGTGATCGCCGGGGTCCGGGGCGACATGGAGGGGATCCGGTTCAACACCGCGATCGCCAAGCTGATCGAGCTGACCAACGCGCTGACCAGGCTGCCCGTCACCCCCCGCGAGGTGGCCGAGCCGCTGGTGCTGATGCTGGCCCCGTTCGCCCCGCACGCCGCCGAGGAGCTGTGGCGGCGGCTGGGCCACGACACCTCCCTGGCGTACGCGGACTTCCCGACCGCCGACGCGGCCCTGCTGGTCGCCGAGACGGTGACGTACCCGGTGCAGATCAACGGCAAGGTGCGCGGCCGGATCGAGGTGAGCGCCGACGCGGCCGAGGACGACGTGCGGTCGGCGGCGCTGGAGGCGGTGGCCGGCGCGCTGGCCGGCAAGGCGCCGCGCAAGGTCATCGTGGTGAAGGGCCGGATGGTGTCCGTCGTCGCGTGAGGTGTGTAAGGAGGAGCCCCTTGTTAACGCATTCTGCGTAGCAGGGGCCCCTTCTTGACGCCCCGATCGCCGGTAGCGCCGGCGCGCATCCGGCCGGCGGTCAGCGAGATGGCTCGGCCAGGGCGGGCCGGCGGCGGCGTTCCGCGCGCCACCAGCGGTGCAGCAGCACGGCGCTGGCGATCAGGCCCAGGGCGGCCGGGGCAGCGGCGTACCAGTTGACGTCGCCGGGGGAGCTGGCCGCCGCGCCGAGCGCCGCGTAGCCGAACGCCGTCGGGGCGGAGGCGAGGACACTGCCGGCGAGGAACGGCAGCAGCCGGGCGCCGGTGGTGCCGTAGCCGTAGCTGACCAGCCCGTATCCGGAGATCGGCAGCAGCCGCACCGTGGCCACGCCCAGCACGCTCTGCCGGGCGAACCAGCCGTCGAGCCGGGCGAGCCGGCCGCGTACCCGCCCGGCGACGAACTCCCGGCCCAGCGCCCGGCCGACGGCGAAGCCGAGCGCGGCGGCCAGCAGCGCCGCGCCGAGCGCGTACGTCGCGCCTTCGAGGGGGCCGAAGATCGCGCCGATGGCGAGCGTGACGAAGGTGCGCGGCACCAGGGCGACCAGCAGCAGCGCCCCGCCGGCGATCGCGGCGAGCGGGGCGTACCCGCCGAGGGGGTCGGCGAGCCGGGGCAGTGCCGCGACCTCGGGTCGGGGAAGCACCGGCAGCAGCGCCGCGAACCCGGCGAGCAGGAGCAGCAGCAGCGTGAACCGGCGCGCCGACGGCTGCCGCAGCAGCCGCCGGGCGGCCGGGGTCATGCCCGGGCGGTGGCCACCGCGGCGCGACGCTCGGCGCGGAGCCGGTCGGCCCAGGTGTCGTCCAGCGGCGGAAGCTGGTGCGCGCCGGTCGCCCAGCGCAGCAGCAGGTCGGCCAGGGCGGGGTTGCGGGCCAGGGCCGGGCCGTGCGAATACGTGCCGAGCAGCTTGCCCCGCCACGCGCCCTCGGTCGCGCCGTCGTTGCCGACCCCGGCGGTGACCCGGGCCAGCGGCGACACGCCCGGCCCGAGGTGGGTCCGGCCGCCGTGGTTCTCGAAGCCGGTGAGCGCCGGCACCCCGAGCCGGGGGTCGACGTCGCCGGCCAGCTCGCCGACGGCCCGCGACGGGCCCCGGTCGGAGGAGAGGTCGAGCAGCTCCAGCCCGGAGCACTGGACGCCCTTGGCGAAGAACGAGGTGCCGAGGAGTTGGTAGCCGGCGCAGACGCCGAACACCACCGACCCCTGGGCGGCGGCCCGGTGCAGGCCGCCGTCGGTTCGCAGCCGCTGCGCGCCGAGCGCCTGCGGGCCGTCCTCGCCGCCGCCGATGAGGTAGATGTCGGCGGTGGCGGGCAGCCGCTGGTCGGAGCGGACCTCCAGCACCTCCACCGGCATCCCGCGCTGCTGGGCCCGGCGGGCGAGGATCAGCATGTTGCCCCGGTCGCCGTAGGTGGACAGCAGGTCGGGGTAGATCCAGACGATACGCAGGCTCTCAGTTGACACGGTCCAGCTCCGCTCGGATGTCCTGGAAGGCGGTGTAGTTGGCGATGACCTCAAGCCGGCCTGGCGGGACCGCCCGGACGGCCTCGCCGAACGTGCGGACGTGTTGGAACGGCACGCCGTTGACGTCGAGGCGGACCGCCAGGTCGTACGCCCGGTCGCCGGTGATCAGCACCTGTCGGCCGCGCAGCGGGGCGAAGTCGACGTCGAAGAGCCAGGAGGTGTCCAGCCCGTCGGGGTCCCGGGAGTTGATGGAGAGCAGGGTCGGTGCGACGTCGGCCATCTCGAACGCCTCCAGCCAGCTCGCCGGGTTCTTCGCCAGCAGCAGCCGGATGTTGCGCCCGTCCCGCTCCACCTGGGCGTAGCGGCCGGCGATGGAGGTGACCGCGCCGAGCCGGGAGACCGCGTCGACCGGGCGGACGCCGAACTCGGCGGCGACGGCGAGGGCGGTGGCGGCGTTGCCGAGGTTGACCTTGCCGGGGAGCTGGAGCATCACCTTGTGCCAGGCGCCGGTCGGGTCGAGCACCCCGTCGTCCTCGACGGCCCACTGCGGCTCGGGCCGGCGCAGCGGGCAGCCGCTGCACCACCACTGGTCGCCGTTGCGCGCGATGGTGTGCCCGCATTCGGGGCAGACCCACGAGTCGTCGTGCCAGCGCTGACCGGCGCTGAACCAGGTGACGTGCGGCGGCCGGACGCCCCGGGCCGGGTCGCCCGGCGGGGTGGACGCCCATACGACCATGGGGTCGTCGGCGTTGGCGACCACCCGCACGTCGGGGTGGTTGACCAGCGCGGCGCGCCAGAGCTGCGCCATCATGGCGACCTCCTTGGCGCGGTCGAGCTGGTCGCGGGAGAGGTTGAGCAGCGCCACCACGTGCGGATCGGTGGCCTCCAGGACCTGGGCCAGGTAGTGCTCGTCGACCTCGAGCACCGCGTACGGGGTGCTGCCGGCCTTGGCCAGCGCCGAGGTGTGGCCGGTGGGCATGTTGGCACCGAAGGAGTTGGTGGCGACCCGGCCGAGGACGCCGACCGCCGCTGTGGTCAGCCGGGTGGTGGTGGTCTTGCCGTTGGTGCCGGAAACGAGCGCGATGGCGCGCCCCGCCGAGAGGTGGGCCAGCAGGTCGGGGTCGATCTTCAGGCCGATCCAGCCGCCGATCACCGAGCCGTCGCCACGACCCGCGGCCCGGGACAGCGCCGCGGCGGTGCGCGACACGGAGCTGGCCACCTTTGCCCGCATGGGCATCTTCGCGTCCGTCACGCGAGCGAGGTTACCGGACCGCCGCCCCCGCCAGATCGCCGCCGACGGCGAACCGTTCGGCCGGGCCGGTCAGGCGGACGGCCGGAACCCGGTCGACCGGATGGAGTCGATCTATGTCGGGTAGTGGACGCCGAGGTGGGGGCGCCGCGGCCCTCCACTCCGCTCCACCCCTTCTGACGTGCGGTTTTGCGGGCGGCGACGACGCGCCGCGCGGGCGATTCTGGTTGCAGGTGGAGGGAAGTGGAGTAGAGTGGGGACCAATGGTGAGGCCGGGAGGGCCCACCGGCCCGGGGGGAGCGGCGCCGCGAACGCCGCTGCAAGGGCGAGGGGGTTGGGCCGATGTTCCTCGGCACCCACACTCCGCGCCTGGACGACAAGGGCCGGTTGATCCTTCCGGCGAAGTTCCGGGATGAGCTGGCGGGGGGTGTCGTGATCACCAAAGGGCAGGATCGCTGTCTCTACGTCTTCCCGATGCCCGAATTCCAGCGCATCGCCGACCAGTTGCGCGCGCAACCCATGACGAACAAGGCGGCCCGAGCCTACAGCCGGGTCTTCTTCGCCAGCGCGCACGACGAGGTCCCGGACAAGCAGGGCCGGGTCACCGTCCCGGCGCACCTGCGGGCGTACGCCGGGCTCGACCGCGACCTGGTGGTCATCGGCGCGAGCACGCGGGTGGAGGTCTGGGACAAGGCGGCCTGGGAGGCCTACCTCGCCGAGAGCGAAGACGACTTCGCCGACATCGAGGAGGGGGTGCTGCCCGGCGGTCTGTAGGGCGTGACGACGCCCGACGTACTGCGAGATCTCCAGCCGCTTTCGAGTTCCTGGCACCCCTTCCCCGGTGCCAGGCGCACGATCTCATCGGAGGGCCGCGGCCTCCGGCGGGCGGGAGCGGATGGGGATCTGGCGGTACGACGGAGGCGTCGTCCGGCGACAGGCGCGGAGAGAAACGGACGGTTCAACCGGTGGGGGTCGACATGGGGGAGCTTCGCGGCACGCACGTGCCTGTGCTGCTCGAGCGGTGTCTCGAGTTGCTGGCCCCCGCGCTGGACAGGGGCGACCGCACGATCCACGTCGACGCCACGCTGGGCCTGGCCGGTCACGCCGAGGCGGTGCTGCAACGGCACCCGCGCACGGTGCTGATCGGGCTGGACCGGGACACGGAGGCCCTCGCCCACGCGCGGGTCAGGCTGGCCCGGTTCGCCGACCGGGTCCACCTCGCACACGCCGTCTACGACGAGCTGCCCGAGGTGCTGGCCCGGCTGGGTTACCCGGCGATCGACGGCGTCCTGTTCGACCTGGGCGTCTCCTCGCTCCAGTTGGACGCGCCCGACCGCGGGTTCGCCTACGCGCAGGACGCGCCGCTGGACATGCGGATGGACCAGACCCGGGGGGTGACCGCCGAGGAGGTGGTCAACACCTACTCCCACCCGGACCTGGCCCGGGTGCTGCGGGTCTACGGGGAGGAGAAGTTCGCCCCCAGGATCGCCTCGGCGATCCTGCGGGAGCGGGAGCGGGCCCGGATCACCTCGTCGGCGCGGCTGGCGGAACTGGTCAGGGAGAGCATTCCCGCTCCAGCCCGACGAACCGGGGGACACCCGGCCAAGAGAACGTTTCAGGCTTTACGGATCGAAGTAAACAGAGAGCTGGCAGCGCTGGAGGCAGCGCTGCCGGCCGCTCTCGACAAGCTCACCGTGGGTGGTCGCATGGTGGTCCTGTCCTACCACTCGCTGGAGGACAGGCTCACCAAGGCGGCCCTCACCGACCGGGTCCGCAGTAAGGGCCCGGTCGACCTCCCGGTCGAACTGCCCGGGTCGGGTCCGACGTTCCGGCTGCTCAGCCGGGGCGCGGAGCTGCCCGGGGAGGCGGAGGTCGCCGCGAACCCGCGCGCCGCGTCGGTGCGACTGCGGGCCGCGGAGCGGATCGACCCGGATGCGGAGCGACAGGGGCGGGCCGACCGCGAACGGCCCCGCCGGCGGGTCAGGGCGATGCACCAACCGGGCACCGGATCGGCGGATCCGGGGCCGACGGCGTAGGGACGGACGAAGAGGGGGAGGGAAGAAGAAGATGAACGCTGACAAGCGCGACGGCCGGGACACCGGCGTCGGGCAGCGTGCACCGCGGTCGGGGGGCCGGATCGCGGCGCAGCGGACCACGCGGGCCGGGATGCCGGCTCCGGGGGCCGGCCGGATCGACCGGCAGGGGGAGACTCGCGCCCGGGGGGCGCGCGAGTTCCCGACCGACGGCAGCGCCGCGCTGCGCCCGGCGGAGCGGACCAGCCCGGCGGAGCGGACCAGCCCGGCGGAGCGGATCGGTGCGGCGGAGCGGACCAGCCCGGCCGGACGAGCCCGTTCGGCGGCGAGCCCGTCGCCGCGGCTGCGGGTCGCCCCGCCGCCGCCGGTGTCGGTGCCGCGGGCGCCGTTCGTGGCGCTGATCCTGGTGCTGGTCGTCGGCGGGGTGCTCGGCATCCTGCTGGTCAACACCAAGATCAACGAGAACTCGTTCCGGCTGGAGCGGCTCCAGCAGCAGCAGGCCAAGCTCGACGTGGACCAGCAGCAGCTGGAGAAGGAGATCGCCGACGCGAAGGCGCCCGGCAACCTCACCGCCACGGCCCGCCGGCTCGGCATGGTCGAGGCGGAGGAACCGGCGTACATCCGGCTGCCGGACGGCCGGGTGATCGGGGTGCCGCAGCCGGCCAACGGCCAGCCGTCGGTCACCAGCCAGCAGGGCGCGGGGGGCTGACCGAGGTGCCGCCGAGAGCTGAGGAACCGCGCCGGGACCCCACGGGCTCCCGGCGCGGTTCGTCGCGGGCCACCGGCGGGCGGGGCGAGCCGCGTTCCCGCGAGGCCGGCGGGCGGGGCGAGCCGCGCACCGGCGAGCCCGGCGTGGGGGGCATCTCCGACGCGCGGGCGTACACCCCCCGGGGGCGCACCGTCCGCGAGGAGCGCCAGGCGGCGGGCCGGCCGACGGCCGGGGGCGTCGAGCAGCGGCGCACCCCGCGCGGCACCCGGGCCGGCGGCGACCCGTTCCGGCCGGCGTTGCAGGTGCTCGACGGCGGTCGGGCCGGCGGTGGTCGCACCGGCCGCCGGGAGCCCGTCCCGGCCGCGCGCGCCGCGGTGGTCCGGAC
>NZ_JBHUVA010000094.1:0-22519 GCF_042670805.1 Micromonospora sp. NPDC057141
CCGGCCCTGCGCGCCGCTCATCGGTGCCGCGCCGTCGTGGGTGCTCGCGTCGCGGCGGGTCACCGGGGACAATCCCGGCATGGGTGACAGCGGCTGGAGCGTCGATCGTGCCGTGGCCGGCGCGGACTTCCTGGAGTGGAACTTCTCGATCAGGGCGGACGGCTCGCCGTGGTCGGTGGAGCAGGCGATGACGCAGCTGCTCGCGTACCAGAGCGCGGAAGGACTCTGCCTCCGCCTGGCCGTCGCGGCCCGCGAGGACGCGACGATCATCCACGAGCTGGGCCGGCGGCGGACGCCGCAGGCGGTGGCGGCGTTGCGGGCGTTCGAGGCGATGAGCCCGATCGACACGCAACGCGAGCTGGCCCGGGCCAACGCCGACCGGCTCGTCGGGCAGGGGCTGCCCGAGCCGGCGTGGGGCGCGACGATCGGCCGGGTGCGGCTGGACGGCTGCTGGTGGGCGCACGACGAGTTCGCCGAGACCGTCCTCGTGCTCTGCGCGTTCTCCTACCAGGGGGACGACGCCCACGGCATCCTGCTCATGATCGATCGCGTGATCGAGGGGGGACTGGTCCGGCAGCTGACCCTCGGCACCGACCCGGACCTGCTGCGGGCCGCCCTGCGCGACACCACGGACACCCAGCCGGGCTTCGTCACCGAGCCGCTCGATCCGGCGTACGCCCGGCGGCTGATCGAGGACGCGGTGGCGACCTCCGACGAGGTGTTCGAGGACCAGGGGTACGACCCGTCGACGGCGCCGCCCGCGTACCGGAAGATGCGTGCGCTGATCCTGGCCCGTGCCCGTGCCCTCAGCGCGGACCCGGCCCCGCCGGAGCCCCTGCCCGACAGCGTGGAACTCGACCTGGTGAAGCGGGCCTTCCTCGCGTCCGCCCCCGCCTGCGGGCTGCCCGTGACCGACGTGACGGTCCGGGCCGTCGACCTGCTCGTCGCGCACGTCATGCGCGAGGCCGGCGGTCATCCCGTGCGGCTCGGCCCGCGCCGGGTCCTGGCCGTGCTCGGACTGCCGGACCTCACCCCGGACGAGCTCGGCGACCCGGACGTCGGGCGCGTCCTGCCCGACGTCGCCGAGGCGTGGGTGTCCTGGACGGCGGCCGAGCGCGGTCTGCCCGGCGACGCCGCGCAGCGGCTGGTGCGGGCCGCGCGGGAAGCCTGCGAGCCGCTGCGATCCGGCCCGGGGCCGGCCGCCGGCTAGCAGCTCGACCCCGGTGTTCACCCCGCGTGACGGCCCCGGCACCGTCCGGCCACCGGGTCGGGAACGGGGCGGCTATGCTTCGGCGCGGAGCATGGCGCGTCCCCCCGCGCCGGGGCGGGCGTCGATTCGAGGGCGGTGTGATGAACATCGGGGAGATCGCCCGGCGGGCGGGGGTGTCCCGCAGCACCGTGTCGTACGTCCTGAGTGGCAAGCGGACCGTGTCGGAGGCCACCCGACAGCGGATCCAGGCGGTCATCGACGAGCTGGACTACCGGCCCAACGCCAGCGCCCGGGCGCTGAAGGAGGGGCGCACCCGCACGCTCGGGCTGGTGATCCCCCCGGCCAGCCAGCGGTTGACCGACATGCAGCTGGGCTTCGTCGCCAGCGTTGTCGAGGCGGCGGCCCGGCACGACCTGGACGTGCTGCTGTCCCCGTCCGGTGGCGACCACGACCGCTCGTTCGAGCGGATCGTCGCCGGGCGTCGGGTGGACGGTGTGATCCTGATGGAGATCCGGTTGACGGACGACCGGGTGACCCGGCTGGCCAAGGTGGGCCTGCCGTTCGTCACGATCGGCCGGACCGCCGAGCCGCACGGCATGAGCTGGGTCGACATCGACTACGCCGGGCTGATCGCCCGGTGCGTGCACCACCTGGCCGACCTGGGGCACCGGCACGTGGCCCTGGTCAACCGTTCCGCCGAACTGGCCGCTTCGGGCTACGGGCCCAGCCATCGGGCGCTGGCCGGCTTCCGGGCGGCGGTGGCGGAGCGGGGCCTGGTCGGCGTCGACGTCTGCTGCGGCGACGACGCCGCCTCCGGCGAGGCGTGCGTGGAGCAGTTGCTCGCGACGTACCCGCAGCTCACCGCGATGGCCACCATCAACGAGGCCGCGCTACCCGGCGTGCAGCGCGCCCTGGCCGGCGCCGGGCTGGCCGTGCCGGCGGACTTCTCCGTCACCGGGGTCGCCGCCCAGCACTGGGCCGAGGACTTCTCCCCGCCGCTGACCGCCGCGGACGTGCCGATGCGCGACATGGGCACCGAGGCGGTGGCGCTGCTGCTGGAGGCCATCGCCGAGCCCGGCGCCGTGCCGCGCCACCGCCTGTACAACCCGCCCGTCTCGCTGCGTTCCAGCACCGGGCCGGTCCGGGCCCGCTGATCCGGGCCCGCTGCCCGTCGGTGGCCCGCTGCCCGTCGGTGGCCCGCTACCCGTCGGTGGCCCGCCGCTGTTCCTGCGCGGCGGCCAGGACGAGGTAGCTGCTGGCGGTCCAGGTGTAGGCGCGGTCCCGCAGCCCGGCGCCGGTCTCGGCGTCGAAGTTCTCCGCGAAACCGGACTTCTCGCACAGCGCGAGGAAGCGTCGGCTGATCTCGTCGGCGATCCCCGTGTGTCCGGCCCGGCGCAGCCCGTCCTCGACCAGCACCGTGGAGGGGGCCCAGATCGGGCCACGCCAGTAGCCGTCGGCCAGGTAGTGGGCCGAATCCGGTGGTTCGGTGGCCAGCCCGTGCGTGGTCAGGTGGGCCTCGATGCCCCGGGCCAGCGCGGCGGCGACCGGGGCGGGCAGGTCCGCGCCGAGCGCGACGGGCATCAGGTCGAGCAGGCTGCGGCTCGCCCGCCGTCGCCCCGTACGCGGGTCGCGGGAGGTGAAGCGCTCGCCGTCCCACAGGTCCCGGAGCAGGGCCGTGTGGATCCGGTCGGCCTCTGCGGACCAGCGGCCGGCGGGCTCGCCCAGCTCCGTGGCGAGGTCGGACAGGCAGCGCAGCTGCGAGACCAGGAACGCGGCGAGGTCGGCGGTCTGCAGGACCCGGCCGCCGTCGAAGGTGGTGGCGTTGTCCCAGCCGCTGTCGTTGCCGTGCTGGTAGTGGGGCAGGTCGTGGCCGGGGGCCCGGCGCGCGTCCAGCCAGAACCCGGTCCAGCGGGCCAGCCGGTCGTACGTCTGGGCCAGCGCCGCCCGGTCCGGCGGCTCGGGAAGGCGTCGGCGCAGGTGCCGCAGGGCCCAGCCGTGGATGGGCGGCTTGACGTAGTTGTGCAGAACCTCGGAGTGGGTGACCGAGTCGGGCAGCGCCCCGGCCGCGTCCTGGTGGTCGAAGGGCAGGTGGAACTGGTGCCAGGCCAGCTCCGGCTCGCCGGCGGCCAGGGCGATCGCGTTGAAGCAGTGGTCCCAGCTCCACACCTTGTCCATCCAGTGCTTGGACATCAGGACGGCGGGCCGGGTGACGAAGCCGGCCGGGGCGACGGTGGCCGACCACAGCACGTACGCGGCCAGCTCGGCGGCCGGGGTGTCCGCGCCGCGCCACGGTGCGACCGCGTCGACGAAGGCGGCGAACTCGGCGTTGCGGTCGCGGTGCAGCCGGTCGAAGGCGACGGGCGCGGCGTACGGCTGGCGCCCGGTCTCGTACTCCTCGATCGCGATCTCCCACGGCTGGTCGCCGGGGAGGTCCAGGAAGCGGTCCGCGGTGCCGAGCGCCTCGGTGCCCGCGGTCCGCCGCAGCGCGCCGGAGAGCACCGTGACCCGGTAGCGGCGTCCGGTCTCGTACGAGGTGAACACGTGCGACCCGTCGAGCGGGTCGAGATAGAGGTAGGTGCCGCTGAACGGGGTGAGGGTGGGTGCCGCCGCGGCGATCCGCAGCCCGAGCCGCCGGCCCCGCAGCCGCAGGGTGTCGGGTCCGGCGTAGACGGCCTCGATCCGGCCGGTCCCGTTGCGCCAGGTGAGCAGCGTGGGGGTGGCGACGACCGTGGTGCCGGACCCGGCGGGGGCGAGGCGCAGCACGGCGTGCAGCCCGGTCTGGTGCGAGACCAGGTGCAGGTCGTCGGCGTACGTCTTCTCGGCGATCACGGGGGAGATGTCGAGCCAGGACCCGCGGTAGCTGAACGGGACGTCCTGGATGGGGAACTCCGGACCGGACGGGGCGACGGTCATGGGTGACGGGTGCCTTTCTGTCGTGCGGGCGGGTCGATCCCTGACGGTGCGGGCGGGTCAGTCCTTGACGGCACCGGCGGTCACGCCCGTCGAGACGTACCGCTGGGCCAGGACCAGCAGCACGGCGGCGGGGACGGAGGCGACGACGGCGGTGGCCATGATCGCGTTCCACTGCTGGTTGTTGTTGCCGATGTAGTGGTAGATGCCGAGGGTGATCGGCTGGTGGTCGCCGCCGCCGGCCAGGGTCGAGGCGTAGACGAAGTCCGACCAGGACCACAGGAACGCGAACAGCGACACCGTGACGATCGAGTTGCGGCTGACCGGCAGCACGACCGACCAGAAGGTGCGCAGCCGGCCGGCCCCGTCGACCAGGGCTGCCTGGGTCAGCTCGTCGGGAATGCCGGACATGAAGGCCGTGAAGATCAGGACGCCGAACGGCACGGCGAGGGTCGAGTCGGCGAGGATCAGGCCGGGCAGGGTGTTGAGGACGCCGAGCTGGAGGTAGCCGGCGTAGAAGCCCATCGCCATGATGATTCCGGGGATCATCTGCGCGATCAGCAGCACGAAGCTCAGCACCGGGCCGCCGGGCGGCCGGAGCTTCGCCAGCGCGTAGCCGGCGGGGGCGGCCAACGCCACGGTCAGCGCCACCGTGCCGAGGCCGACCAGGAAGCTGGTGCCGAGGTAGGGCAGCTGCTGGTCCAGCACGGCCCGGTAGCCGTCCCACGTGCCGTTGGTCGGGATCAGGTGCGGCGGGCTGGCCCGCATGTCCTGGTCCCGGGTGAACGAGACGTTGACCATCCAGTAGACGGGAAAGAGCATCAGCCCGGTCAGCGCCAGGCCGACCCCGGTCTTCCACCACGTCCGGCGGGCAGCGGTGCTCATCGCAGGCTCCGCTTCCACTGGGTCCGCAGGTAGCCGAGCCCGGCGATCAGGGCCGCCACGATGAGCAGGTTGCCGACGGCCGCGCCCGGACCGAACTCGGGTAGCAGGTTGCCGAAGCCGAGCCGGTACGACCAGGTCGCCAGCGTGGTGGAGGAGCCGGTCGGGCCGCCCCTGGTCATGATCCAGATGATGTCGAAGACCTTCAGCGTGTAGATCAGCCCCAGCAGCAGCGTGATCGCGGAGACGGGACGCAGCAGCGGGAAGGTGATCGACCGGAAACGCTGCCAGCCCGTCGCACCGTCGAGCGCGGACGCCTCGTAGACCTCGGTCGGGATCGCCTGGAGGCCGCTGTGCAGCACCACCAGGTTGAACGGGATGCCGATCCAGACGTTCGCGATGATCACCGAGACGAGCGACCAGCGCGGCGAGGTGAGCCAGTTGACGGGCTCCACCCCGACGACGCCGAGCGCCGCGTTGACCAGCCCAGAGTCGCTGTTGAGCAGCCAAGACCAGGTCGACGCCGAGACGATCAGCGGCAGCAGCCACGGCACGAGGATCAACGCCCGCAGCGTGCGGGACAGCGGAAAGTGCTGCTGGAAGAAGAGAGCCAGGGCCATGCCGATGGTGAACTGGAAGGCGAGCGACGCGGCGGTGAAGACCAGGGTGTGCGCCACCGCCGGTCCGAAGGTCGGGTCGGCCAGCACGGTCCGGTAATTGTCCAGGCCGGCGAAGGGGGCGCCGCCCTGCACGAACGAGCGGACCGTGTATTCGCGCAGGCTCAGCTCCACGTTGCGGTAGAGCGGGTAGGCGTAGCAGGCGACCAGGTAACCGGTGACCGGGGCCAGGAACCACCACGCCGACCACCGGCCGGGCCGGCGGCGCCGGGGCCGGCCCGGCGTGGTGGTCGCCCCGCCCCGGCTCCGTACCGTGGGGGACGCCTGTGTCGTGGGGAGCACGATGTCGGTCTCGACGCGCTTACCTGGCCGTTGCCGTGGCCTGCGCGGCGGCCAGCGCCTCCGGCGGCGTCTTCGCGCCGCTGAGGGCCGCCTGCACCGCGGTCCACAGCGGCTCGGAGATTCTCGGATACCTGGTGCCGAGGTTGTCGCCGGTGCGGCCCCGGGCTGCCCGGACCGCCTCGACCCAGACCTTGAGCTTGGGATCGGCGGCCACCTGGCGTTCCTGCACGGCGGCGACGGGTGCGACGTAGGAGAGCGTGGTGTCGGTGGTGAGCAGGTTGTCGGCGCTGGTCAGGCAGGCCACCAACTGCTGCGACGTGGCGTACCGGCCGGTGTCCTGCTGCACGGGGATGGAGACGAACTCACCCCCGGTCGGTGCCGGGGCCGGGCCGCCCGCGCTGGCCGGGATCGCGACGATGCCGTACGCGAAGTCGAGCTTCTCCGCGTTGGCGAGCTGCCAGGTGCCGTTCTCGGCGAAGGCGTAGTCGCCGGTGGCGAACTCCTGCCAGCTCGTGGTCTGGGTGTTGTTGATGACGGAGTTCGGGGCGTGCCCCTGCCGGAGCCAGTCGGTCCACAGCGTCAGCGCGGACACCGCCTGCGGGGAGTCCAGGGTGGTCAGTTGGGCCCCGGATCCCCAGAACCAGGGCAGGAACTGGAAGCTGCCCTCCTCGGTGCCGATCGCGGAGAAGGTGATGCCCTTCTTGCCCCTGGCCTTGACCTTGGTCAGCGCCGCGTTCAGCGACGTCCAGTCCCTGATCGCGGTGGGGTCGACGCCCGCGGCGGTCAGCACGTCCTTGTTGTAGTACAGGGCGAGGGTGTTGGCCCCGATCGGCACCCCGTACGTCCTGCCCTCGCGCTGGCCGGCGCCGAGCAGGTTCGCCTCCATGCCCGAGACGTCCAGCTTGTTCTCGTCGGTGGTGGTGAGCGCCCCGGCCTCGGCCAGCGTCGAGACGACCGGGTTGTCCACGATCAGCACGTCCGGTGAGCTTCCCTGCTGGGCCGCGAGCAGTGCCTTGTTGGTCAGGTCGCTGGTGTCGTGGCCGGTCCGCTTCACCGTCACCCCCGCCGAGGTGCCGCACTTCGTGAGCAGCGCGACCCACGCGGAGTCGTCGGCGAACTGGGGATACGGGTCCCAGACGAGGTAGGCGCGGTCGCCGCCGGAGGAGCCGTCGGAGGACGACGAGCACGCCCCGCTCGCCGCCGCGGCGAGCGCCATCACGGCGACGGCGGCCAGGCACCGCCGCCGGCTGAGTCCTGTCATTGCTGCCTCGCTTCACGTCGATCGTCAGGGCGTGGGCTCGGGGGTGGGCATGGCCGTCGCGGGCCGGACGCCGGGAGGCCCCCGGACGCCGGCGAATCGATTCGACGAATCGGTTCGGACGAAGATAGGTCTGTCTATGGTCTGCGGTCAAGGGGTGGCGGAGCGCCAGGGGTCTATCCGGTGGGAAACGCCATCGTCACCGCACTGTCACTTCATTGACATCAATCGACTCCCGGTCCTACGATCCGTGCGAATCGATTCGCAAGCGCTGCCCTCCGGAGAGCGTCCCCCACGCCCCACCAAGGAGCCGCCCGTGAAGACCCCGTCCCGCAGCAGGCCACGACGAGCCCGCGCGCTCGTCGCCCGCCTCGTGGTCGGCCTGCTCGCCACCACCGCCGCCGTGACCGTCGCCGCGTCCCCCGCCCAGGCCGCCGACGAGTCGATCACCGTCAACTTCGCCACGACCACCGGCACGCCCACCTACCGGGCATCCGGCTGGATCTATGGTATGACCGAGAATGCCAGCGGCCCGGCCGACCACTTCTACCGCGACGTCAAGTTCCAGTACATGCGGGCCGGCGGTGCGCAACTGCCCGGCAGCGGCTGGGTCGGCGGCAACTACGACCGCCGTTGGAACTCCACCCTCGCCCAGGCCCGCCGGACCGCCGCCCTCGGCGGTCAGTTCATCATCCTGCCGCACGACCTGTGGGGCGCCGACGGTGCCGGCATCTCCCGCTTTCCCGGCGACAACGGCAGCTGGACCGACTACGACAACTTCCTCACCCGGCTCATCGGCGACGTCCGGGCGGCCGGGCTGACCGTGCAGTGGGACATCTGGAACGAACCCAACATCACCATCTTCTGGAACCGCCCGATCTCCCAGTACCTCGAACTGTGGCGGCGCACCTACCAGCGCCTGCGGGCGGAGTTCCCCAACCAGCTCATCGTCGGGCCGAGCTGCGCCTGCGTGCCGTCGACCAGCCACGCGTTCTGGAACCAGTACCTGGACTTCGTCCGGTCGACCAACACGGTGCCGGACATCATCAGCTGGCACTCGCTGCCGGGCGACCCGGTCGCCAACGTCGCCGCCGCCAACGCCACCCTCGACCCGCGCGGCATCGCCCACCCCCGGCCGTACCAGATCAACGAGTACGGCGCGCCCGAGGAGCAGAACCCGGCCGACGGCGCCTGGTACATCGCCCGCCTGGAGCGGGCCCGTGCGGACGGCCTCCGGGCGAACTGGGCCGGCGGCGGCAACCTGCACAACGACCTCGGCAACCTGCTGGTTCGCAACTCGGCCGGCGAGCATCAGCCCAAGGGCGAGTGGTGGGCCTACCGCTACTACGCCTCGCAGGCCGGGCAGATCGTCTCGGTGACAGCCAGCCAGTCCTACGACGCGTACGCCACCAAGGCGCCCGGCGCGGCGAAGGTCCTGGTCGGCGGCGGGCGCACCACCGGGAACCTGACCGTCAACCTGCAACGGCTCGACACCACCAGCGGCATCGTGCAGAACAACCAGGTGCGGGTCCTCACGCAGCGCATTCCCCACAACGGCGGCGGCGCGGTGCAGGGGCCGATCACAGTTTCGAACAGCGTGGTCACCGTGGCCAACAACAACGTCGCCGTGACCCTGCCGTACGGCAACCAGACCGACACCTACACCGTCACCCTGCTGCCGCCCTCGGACACCGGCTTCCAGTCGGTGGCGGTGGCCCAGCACTCCCAGCAGTGCCTGGACGACACCGACTCGGGCACCGCCGACGGCAACGTCCAGCAGCAGTACCACTGCGACGGCGGCGACCAGCAGTTGTGGAACTTCCGCCCGGTCGACGGCGTGGCCAACACCTACACGGTCGTCAACCAGCGCAGCGGCAAGTGTCTCGACGTCAGCGGCGTCTCCACCGCCGACGGCGCGGCCGTGCACCAGTGGACCTGCCACAACGGTCTCAACCAACAGTTCGCCCTCCGCAAGGTGACCTACGGGGGCAACGACTCGCACGACTACCAGCTCGTCGCCCGGCACAGCGGCAAGTGCGTCGACGTCAGCGGGATCTCCACGGCGGCGCGGGCGCAGGTACACCAGTGGACCTGCAACCCGGTCGGCCAGGGCAGCCCGTTGAACCAGACGTGGCGGATCTGGGGACGGTAGGCGTCGTCAGGCGATCAGGCGCCGGTCGTCCGTCGGGCGGCCGGCTCCGATCACCACTACTACCACCACCACCAGCACCACCACCCGTGGCGCGTCCGCCTGCCCTCGCGCCTACCCCCACCCCCGGAAGGAGTCACCCCGTGCGATTCCCGTTCCGCAGCGGGCCAGGACCGGCCCGCGAACCCGTCCCGAGACGGCGTCGCCCGCGCCGCCTGAGCATCCTGGCCGGCGCGTTGCTCGGCGTCCTCGTCGTGGGCGGCGCCGCGCCCGGCGTCCTGTTCCCGGCCGCCGAGGCGGCGTCGGCGGTGGCCGCCATCGAGCCGGGGCAGAGCGCCCCGATCGTCGGCGTCCAGTCCGGCCGCTGCCTCGAAGTGCCCAACTCCAGCACCGTCAACGGCACCCAGACGCAACTGTGGGACTGTCAGGACGGCGCCAACCAGACCTGGACCTGGACGTCGAGCAGGCAATTCATGGTGTACGGCAACAAGTGCCTGGACGCCTCCGGCCAGGGCACCGCCAACGGCACGCCGGCCATCATCTGGGACTGCAACGGTCAGAGCAACCAGCAGTGGAACGTCAATGCCAACGGCACCATCACCGGCGTGCACTCCGGGCTGTGTCTCGACGCCAGCGGCTATGGCACCGCGAACGGCACCAGGGTGCACCTCTGGGCGTGCCACGGAGGCACCAACCAGCAGTGGACCTCGCCGACGACCCCGCCGCCGACCGGTGGTCGTCCCTGCGACATCTACGCCTCCGGCGGCACCCCGTGCGTGGCGGCGCACAGCACGACGCGGGCGCTGTACGCGGCGTACGACGGCAACCTGTACCAGGTCCGCCGCTCGTCGGACAACACGACCCGCGACATCGGCCTGTCCGGCGCGGGCGGTACCGCCAACGCGGCGACCCAGGACTCGTTCTGCGCCGGCACGACCTGTGTGATCACGGTCGTCTTCGACCAGTCCGGTCGGGGCAACGACCTGTGGTCCCAGGGATCGAGCGTGGTCCCGGGCTCGCCGCAGAGCAAGCCGGCGATCGCGACCTCGGAGTCGCTCACGGTGGGCGGTGCCAAGGCGTACTCGCTCTACATCAACCCCGGTAACAGCTACTGGCGCGACGGCCACCTGACCGGCGTCCCGACCGGTGCCGCGCCCGAGGGCATGTACATGGTGACCAGCGGCACCCACGTCAACAACGGCTGCTGTTTCGACTACGGCAACAGCGAGACGACGAGGAAGGCCGACGCCGCCGGGGCGATGGACGCGATCAACTTCGGCACCCAGTGCTGGTTCGGCGGCTGCTCCGGCACCGGCCCGTGGGTGCAGGCGGACCTCGAATGGGGGCTGTTCCCCGGCGGAAGCAGCTCCTGGAACCCCAACCAGCGGGCGTTCACCAGCAAGTTCGTCACCGCGACGCTGAAGAACAACGGCACGACGCGCTTCGCGATCAAGGGCAGCAACGCCCAGTCGGGCAGCCTCTACACGCTCTGGGACGGCGCGCTCCCGCCGGGCTACAGCCCGATGAAGAAGCAGGGGGCCATCATCCTGGGCAGTGGCGGGGACTGCTGCAAGCCCGACGGCGGCGCGAACCTGAGCGCCGGCACCTTCTACGAAGGGGCGATGGTCGCCGGCTACCCGTCCGACGCGACCGAGAACGCGGTGCAGGCCAACGTGGTGGCCGCCGGCTACCGCTGACCCGGCGACGGGGCCCGGGAGACTCGACCGGGCCCCGTCGTGCGATCGGGTTCAGCCGGGGCCTCGGCGCCGGTCAGCGCCAGCTGCCCGGTCGAGTGCACGAACGCCGGCACCACGTGGTCCGGCGCCGTGCCCTGACCGCACCCCAACGATCTTGTCGGTCGCTACTGTTAGCCTCCGTGCGTCGTCGATCATGACGGATTCCTTGTGGAATCCGGTGATTTCGCCGTTGCGGAGGGTGTTTCCTGATGGGCTGGCTAGCGGTGGGAGACTCGTACGAGATATCCCTCGTGGACGGAAAGGTGGCGGCCCGGTCGGCCGGCCCACGGGCCACCGGGCGTCCACTGAAGACCCTGCCGAAGGCGCTGCGGGACACTCCGGAGGTGGACCGGCTGCGGCAGCTCGCCCAGTGGCTCGACCGGCACGCCGCCGAGTGCCTGGCCCGGGTCGACGCCTGGGTGGTGTCCTCGCTGCCGGTGCCGACCGCTCTGCTGGCCCGGGTCTGGCCGGATCCGGCCTGGCGGGACGCGCTGCGCGACCTCGTGGTGCTCGGCGACGACCCCGCCGTGCCGGGCTTCCTCCGGGACGTCACCGACGGCGGTGACCTGAGGATGGTCGACCTCGACGGGGAGACCGTCCGCCTCTCGCCGACCAGCGCCCGGCTGCCCCATCCGGCGCACCTGCCCGCCCTGCCCGACCTGCGCGAGTTCGCCGACGAACTGGACATCACCCAGCGCGTCGAGCAACTGCACCGGGGCACCTGGGCCCGGCCCGCCACCCTGACCGACCGGGACACCACCGTCACCGACTTCCGGGGCACGCGGGTGCCCAACCGGCTGGCCGTGCGGGCCGCCACGTTCGGGTTCCGGGTCTCCGGCTCCCAGGTCAGGTGCCGCGTCTGGGAGGACGGCCGCACGGTCGAGGCCGCCCTGGGCTTCGACGAGGACTACTGGGACTCCGAGGCGACCCTGGGCGTCCTCTCGTGGGCGGTCGTGGACGGGCCGACCCTGCGGCTGGCCGAGGTGGGGCCGGTGGCCTGGTCGGAGGGAATGCGGATGGCGACGGCCCTGTCCGGCGCCGCGACCAGCACGGGGAGGACGGCATGACCGGGACCACCACCACCGCGACTCCGAGCCCGGCGCAGAGCCTGTTGGCCGCCGGGGCGGTGCTGCCGGTCGGTGCCGCCGGGGCCGGCGACCGGGCGGTGCCGCTGACCGCCCGCAGCTACCGGCATCCGGCCCTCGACGACCGGCCGGTGGTGCGGCTCGTCGACGCCGCCCTCGGCGAGGGCGAGGACGTCGCCGTCGGGTTCCTGGGCCTGGCCCCGGCCGCCGAGCCCGCCGTCGTCGGCCTCGGCCCCCGCCGTCCGTTGGCCTTCCCCGAGTGGGTGCTGGTCCACCACCCGGCCGACGGCCGGCACGTCCTGGCGGTGGTGCCGGAGCTGCGCAAGCTCGCCAAGCAGGCCCGGTCCCGGCCGAAGGCCGCCCTGGACGGGCACCTGGCCGTCGCCGAGCGGTTCGCCCGCACACTGCCGCACGTGCTGCCGACGTTCTTCGAACAGGCGGCGCGGGTGTTCCTGGCCGCTGGGCAGGACACCTACGCGACGCAACTGTTCAACAAGGCACGCCGGGCGGAGGCACAGCACGGCCTGCCGGTCGACCTGAACCGGCTCGACGAGGTCCACCTGGAGTTCGCGTCCGCCAAGGTGGTGTCCGGGGCCGCGTTGGCCGGCTACGCGAAGGAGCTGTCCGCCCAGTTGCCGGCCGCCGAGGCGCTGGACCGGTTCTGCCGGCTGGCGCTGCGGGCCGCCACCGCCGGTGTGGTGCCGTCCACGCAGTCGGCCACCGCGGTCAACCGTCTGCTCCGCGCCGCCGGCAAGGCCGACGCCGGTGCCGCCGACCGGGTGGCGGCCTACCTGACCGAGCTGCTCCGGCAGCCGGCCGCCGCCGAGGCGCCGGCCGGCTGGTGGCGGGCACATCTGCCGGCGGTGACGGCGTTGGCCGGCCGCGACCCGGCGGTCCGCGGCAGCCTGCTCGACCTGATGCCCACGGACCGGGACGACCTGGTCACCTGGCTGGCCCTGCTGACCGACACCGGCGCGCTCGCCGGCCTGTCCGACCCGGGCATGCCGGACGCGGCCCGGCCCCGCGACGGCGCGGTCGGGTGGCTGCGTCGTTTCCTCCGCCGGGCCACCTCCGGCTACCGTCCCCGTCGGCTGCCCGCGCTGTATCCGCTGGTCGAGCGGATGGCCGGCCGGCTGCGCGCCGAACTGGCCGACAGCGGCGGCACCCTCGCCGCCGACGGCGACCTGGACCTGCTCGACCTGCTGCTCGCCCTCGACCTGCCGGTCGCCGCGCCGCAGGAGCGCGACACCCTGGACCTGGCGCAGTGGGTCAGGGCCGGCGGAGAGCGGGACCTGCTCGCGGTGGCCGGCGACGACCGGTTCACCGAGGCCCTGCGCCGAGGGCTGGCCCGACTCGACAACGAGCCGCAGACGCTGCGCCGGGTGGCCGACACGCCGGGCCTGCGGCCGAAGCTGGCCGACTGGCTGCGGGGCCGCGTCCGAGACCGGTTCACCGCCGGGCTGCCCTACCTGCGGGAGTCGGTGGGCTGGTTGGGTGGGCTCCCGGTCGAGGCGCTGCGGCTGGTGACCGGCGACGCCGACGGGCCCGCCGACGGGCCGGGCGGCGACCTCGGGTGGGCCCTCGGCATCGACCTCGCCGAGCAGGTTGCCGGCAGCCTGCGCGGCGGCATCTTCGACGAGCTGGGCTGGCCGGAGTGGGAGACGGCCTGGCAGGAGGTGACCGGCGGCGACCACCGGGTCGAGCTGACCTGGCAGGAAGCCTGGCCCTACGCGATCCTCGGCGGCCCCACCACCGTCCGCGTGCTCGGCGCCGAGGGCATCGTGCTCCGCCACGACCTGCGCATCCCCGCCGGCGACAGGTGGGGCGAGCCCGGCTACCACTACGTCGACGGCCGTCTGCTGGTCTTCTGGCGGTCCCAGGAACTCGACTACCGCCTGCGCGGCTACTGGCACTCGGCCCCCGACGAGCCGCAGCCGCTACAGGGCCGCACGCGGGGCAGCCAACCGCGGCGCAACTCGATCACCCTGCCCCTGGCCGGCGGCGGACGGACCACCGGCGGCGGCGTGCTACACGCCGGGGACACGGCCGTCCCGGTCGAGCTGCCGGTGATCACCGACGGCACCGCCCACTGGGTGTACCGACAGGGCGACGACGACGCCGACGGCGACCTCGGCTGGCGCGAGTACGACCCGGCCGGCGACACCCACGGCCGGCGCAGCCTGCCCCGGTTCCTGGCCGACCTGCCGGCCGGGGAGCGCCTCGCGGAGCGGACGAGCTGGCTGCGGCCTGCCCTGTCGCAGCGGGCGACCCCGGCCGCCGTGCCGGTGGACGGTCTGCTCGGCTGGCGGGTCGTCACCCGGCCCGACGGCTCCGTGCGTGGCGCGGACCTGGCCGGCCGCACCGTCACCGTGCCGGCGGGACGGGAGCCGATCGCCGCGCTGGTGCTGCCCGGTGACGACCGGCCCCGCGCCGTGCTCAGCAACCTCGTTCTGCTCGGCCCGGACGGCGTCGCGTCGGCCGTCGCCGGGGAGTCCGGCCGGGACCACACCCCAGCCGCGGTGCCGCTGCCAGGCCCGGACTTCCTCGGCAACCTGCTGCCCCGGGACCCGGCCGGCTCCGCCGCCCTGCGCCGGATCGACCGGGGCACCGTCGCCGGACTGCTCGCGGTCGCCGTCGACGAGCGGCGCGCCCGGCTGGCCGAGGCGGCGACGCGACCGGGCGCCGGCCGCGCCGGCACCGCCGCGCCGGCCGCGACCAGCGGACCGGCCATCACTGCCCCCGATCCGCTGGTCGCGCTGATCCGGTCGGCGGTGCCGGCGATCAGCCACGACGCGCTGCTCGCCGGGGTCGCCGAGGCGCTGCGGCTGGCGGCCCGGGTCCGTACCGACCTGGACGCGACAACCGAGCGGCTCACCCGGGCGTTGTCCGCGCCGACGGTGGCCCCGGCGGCCACCGCCGCCGGCCCCACCGACCGGCGACTCAGCGCTGCGCTGGACGGCCTGCGCGGCGCGGCCCACGGGGAGGCCGACCTGGCGCACGCCTTCACCCAGTTCCAGGCGCTCGCCGCCCAGCGCTGCGCGACGGGCACCGATCCCGCCGTGCGGCTGCACATCGACGGGCCGGTGCTGCCCGGCGCCCTGCACTGGTGGCCCGTGCTCGACGGCGTCGCCGCCGTCGCCTACCGGGCCGTCGCGGCGGTCACCCCCGGCGAGCAGCGGGAGGACCTGGCCGCCCTGCTCGCCGAACTCGACCGGCTCGACCTGACCACGGCCACCGAACCCGCCCGGTGGCGCCGGTTGCGGCTGCACCTGCTCGACGACGACCTGAACGACCCGCAGGGCAACCGCCGGCGTCCCCGGTCGGGCATCCTGCCGCTGCCCGGCGGGGCGTTCCTCGCCGTCTTCGCCGCCAGCGGCACGCGCACCGGCTACCACCTCGACGCGCTCCATCACGACCCGGCCGGCGTGTTCGCGGTACCCGAGCCGTACACGGTGGACTCCTCGGCGCCGGTCGGCGACGCCCGGCCGGCCGGCTGGCTGGCCCGCTTCCGCACCGAGTGGGCCGCGCGCGGCCCGCTGCCGTGGGCGCCGGAGGCGGCCGAACGGTTCGCCGAGCTGACCGGCGTCACTCCCACCGCCGCGAAGCTGGTGTTGGCCGGCGTGCCGCAGACGGACTCGGCGGCCCCCGTGCCGGCCGAGGTTCGCCGGGCGCTCGGGATCCGGCAGGTCGGTGAGGTCAAGCTGGCCTTCGGCGTGCTCAACGAGGCCAGCGCGCAGCTGCGCCGGGCCGTGGTCGCGGCGCTGCTGCCCGCCGACCCGGCCCGGCTGTGGACCGACGGGCCGGACGTCGACGCGGCGGCGGCGGTCTGGAACGCCGCCCTGGGCCGCCGGGTCGTGGTGCCCGAACACCTGCTCGCTGCGGCGGTGCGCGCGGTCCGCGCGGCCTGGAGCCCCGCCCAGGCGTTGCCGGCGCTGCTCGACCCGGCCCGCTCGGTCGAGCTGGGCACCGACCTGGCCTTCCGGATCAGCGGTGACCGGGCCCGGCCGGTCGACGACCGGGCCACCGGTTTCACCGGGGCGGTGCTGACCTCGACGGTCGCCCTGGCCGCCTGGGTCGCCCACCACACGCCGGCCGGCGACGGGTGCCGGGCCGCGCTGCCGGCCGCCCTGGCCGCGATCCGGGACCGGCTGGCCAACCCCGAGCTGCTGCTCGACCTCGACCGGTACGTCTCCCTGCCCGACTTCCGCCAGGTGGCGGGCGCCCCGTCGGAGACCGGGCCGGGCTGGGAACGCTACGGCGCCATCGTGCTGGCCACCCACGACGACCAGCCCTCGCCCGCGCTGCGGCCGGACCTGCTCGACGCCGACGGGACGGATCCGTACCTGCCGGCGCTGCGACCGGACGCGGCCCGGCCGTACCCGATGGAGGTGGCCCTGCGGCTGGTCCGCGACCCGCGGTTCGCGGCGCTGCTCACCGACCCCGGCGACCCGGCCGGCGGCGAGCGGGCCGCCGACGGGACGTGGTGGCCGCAGGACCCCACCCGGTCCGTGCCCGACCTGGTCGCCGAGGCGACCACGACGCACGGCCTGGGCGTCGACGCGGCGGCGGTCTACCTCATGCTGCTCGCCATGCCGGACCCGACCGACCGGAACACGGCGACGTGGACCGGCTGGAAGCCGGCCCGGCTGAAGGCGGCCCGCGCCGAACTGGCCGGCACCGACCTGGTCGTCGCGGCCAGCCGGCCCCGGGCCGGCCGGTCGCTGTTCCTGCCCGGCCCGTGGCTGTCGCGCGGCGGAGGGCAGGCCCCCGTCGAAGGCTGGAAGGCCACCCTGTTCGACCTGGCCCCCGACGGCACGGCCGCGCTCGGCGTCACCGTGCCCGGCGAGCCGGTCGCCGACCTGTACCGGCGGGCCTGGCGGCGGCTGCGCGACGGCGACCGACCCCGCCTCGACGCCCCGCCCGCCCGCACCCCGCGCTGATCCCCGCGTCGGTGGTGGGGCCACCCGACCCCACCACCCCCCCCCCCGCACCCCCCGCACCCCGGTGAAGTAGGGGCACCCCCCGGACCGGGTCGGAAAACCTCCCCCCCCCCGTGGCACCGGAGAGCGCCGCCGCCCAGGTGCTCTCCGCCGAGCAGCGGTACGCCGCCGAGCTGGCCTTCCTGGCCGCCCACGACGACGGGGCCCGGCCGCCGGGCTGGGCGCTGACCCCGCGCGCCGTGGTCACCTTCATCCGGGGCAGTGACGGCGAGGCGCTGTCGCTGCCGGCCGACCGACGCAGCCGTCCGGGCGGCGTCGACCTGCCGGCCAGCCTGACCATCGTCCCGAAGTTCGTGGGGGAGCGGAGCCTGGTCGAGCGGTGCGTGGTCACTCTGGCCGGCGAGCGGGGCCTGCTGCTCGTCGGCGAGCCCGGCACCGCCAAGTCGATGCTCTCGGAGCTGCTGGCCGCCGCCGTCTGCGGCACCAGCGCGCTGACCGTGCAGGGCACCGCCGGCACCACCGAGGACGCCTTCAGGTACGGCTGGAACTACGCGCTGCTGCTCGCCCAGGGGCCCACCCCGCAGGCCCTGGTCGACTCGCCGGTGCTGACCGCGATGCGGACCGGCCGGGTGGCCCGGATCGAGGAGGTCACCCGCTGCCTGCCCGAGGTGCAGGACGCCCTGGTGTCCATCCTGTCCGACCGGCGGATGAACGTGCCGGAGCTGTCCGGCACCGGGAACGGCCTGATCCGCGCGACGCCCGGGTTCACCGTGATCGCCACCGCCAACCTGCGCGACCGGGGCGTGTCGGAGATGTCCTCGGCCCTCAAGCGCCGGTTCAACTTCGAGACGGTCCACCCGATCGCCGACGCGGGCACCGAGACCGACCTGGTGCGCCGGCAGGCCACCGCCGCCGTCCAGCGCGCCGGAGCGCCGTACACGGTGGACGACGCGGTGCTCGACGCCCTGATCACCGTGTTCCGGGACCTGCGCACCGGCCGGTCGGGCGAGGGCTGGGACGTGGAGCGGCCCGGCACCGTGATGTCCACCGCCGAGGCGGTGCAGGTGGCGGCGTCGCTCGGGCTGGCGGCCGCGTACCTGCCCGGCGGCGACCCGCTCGACCTGGTCCCCGGGCACCTGCTCGGGGTGGTCCGCAAGGACGACGAGAACGACCACGCGCGGCTGCTCGGCTACTGGGACGGCCCGGTCCGCCGCCGCGCCGAGGACGGCTCGGCGATGTGGCGCCGGCTCTGGGACCTGCGGGCGAGCCTGCGGTGACGCCACCGTCCCGCGTAGTCGTCGGCCCGGCCGTCGGCCCATCCGCGATCAACCCGCCGGCCGCCGAGGCGTCCACGACCGACCCGGCTGCCACCGGTCCGGCCGCGATCGACCTGTCGGCCGCCGACCCGCGCGCCGTGGTCGACGCGCTCGCCGGTTCGGTCCGGCCCTACCTGATCGGGGTGCGCCACCACAGCCCCGCCCTGGCGTCGGTGGTCCCCGCCCTGCTGGACGCCGCCGGGGCCGAGGTGGTCGCCGTCGAGCTGCCGGCGGACTTCCAGCACTGGCTGCCGCACCTGTCCGACCCGGCCGCCCGGGCCCCGCTGGCCGTGGTCGGCAGCCACGGCGCGGACGGCCCGATGGGCTTCTACCCGTTCGCCGACTTCTCCCCGGAGCTGGCGGCGATCCGCTGGGCCCGGCAGCGCGGCGTCGAGGTGATCTGCTGCGACCTGCCGCTGGCCGATCCCGGCTGGACCGCGGCGGGGCCGACCCCGGGCGACGCGCCGACCGACGATGCCGATGCGGACCCCGGTGTGCCCGGTCCCCGCCCGGCGCGCTACGCCGCCGGGCTCGGCGCCAGCGGCACCGGCCGCGACGGCGACGACCTGTGGGACCGGGTGGTCGAGGTACGCGCCCCGGGCTGCCCGCCGGAGGCGGTCCGCCGGGCCGCCCTCGGGGTGGGCTGGGCGATGCGCACCGACAGCGCCGGCGACGACGGCGTACCGGCGCGGGACCTGGCCCGCGAGGAGCACATGCGCCGGGTGCTGGCCGACGCGGGCGCGGACGGCCGGCGGGTCGCCGCCGTCGTCGGCGCGTTCCACGCCCCGGCCCTGCTCGCCGCCACCTCGCCCGACACCGGCGACGGTGTGCCCGCCGCCGCAGGCCTGGCCCGGTCGGTCGGCGGCCCGCTGGGCGCGACGGCCGACCGGCCGACCGCACCACCCGGCGGCGGCGCAGTCGCCACCTCGCTGGTGCCCTACGCGTTCGACCTGCTCGACTCCCGGTCCGGCTATCCGGCCGGGATCCGCGACCCGCGCTGGCAGCAGGCCGTCCACGCCGCCGCCGGTGACCCGGACCGGATCCGGGCCGCCGCCGCCCGGGCCGTCACCGACGTGTGCCGGGAACTGCGTGCGGCCGGGCACACCGCCGGCACCGGCGAGGCCGCCGAGGCGGTCCGGCTGGCCGACGACCTGGCCCGGCTGCGCGACCTGCCCGCCCCCGGCCGGGGCGAGGTGCTGGAGGCGGTGACCACCGTGCTCGGCCAGGGTGAGCTGCTCGGCCGGGGCCGTGCCCTCGCCCGCGCGCTGGAGACCGTGCTGGTCGGCGCCGACCGGGGCCGGACCGCCCCCGGCACGCCCCGGTCCGGGCTCGGCCCGGCGGTCGAGGCGGCGCTGGCCGCGCTGCGCCTGCCCCACCCCGACAGCCCGAAGGCCCGCGAGGTCCGGCTGGACCCGCTGCGCACCGACCTGGACGGGCGGCGGGAGGTCCTGCTGCACCGCCTGCACGTCTGCGGCGTCGGTTACGGCGAACCGGCCGCGGTGGCCGGCACCGGCGACGGGACCGCCCTGACCACCCGCTGGCAGCTGGCCTGGACCCCGTCCGTGGCGGCCCGCCTGGACCTGGTCGGCGTACGCGGGGTCACCGCGGCGCTGGCCGCGACCGGCACGCTGCGGGAGCGGTTCCGCCGCGAGGTCACCGACGGCGGGCCCACCGCCGCGCAGCTGCTCGCCGGGCTCGGCGACGCCGCCCGGTGCGACCTGCCCGAGCTGGTCGCCGGCCGGCTCGAACTGGCCGCCGTCGTGCTGCCCGGCAGCGGCACGCTGCCGGAGCTGCTGGCCGCGCTGGACCTGCTGGAGGCGCTGCGCCGGCGACACCTGCCGGGCACCACCGCCGCGAGCCGGGACCGGGCGGCCGAGCTGGCCGTCGTCCTGCTGGACGCGGCGGTCCGCGGGCTGCCCGGCCTGGCCGGCAGCGACGCCACGGACGACGCCGCCGCCCTGGTCGACCTCGCGGTCCGGGCCGGGCAGGACCGGATCGGCCTGCGCCTGGACGCCGCCCTCGACGAGCTCACCCGGTCCGGTTCGGCGCTGATGCAGGGCGCCGCCCTGGCCGCCCGGGTGCTGCTCGACCTGACCGACCTGGCGACCCTGGGCACCCGGGTGGCCGGCTGGGTCGACGCGGCCACCGGGCCGGACGCCCGACGGCACCTGCACCGGCTGCTCGGCGGCCTGCTCACCGCCGCACACCCGCTCCTTCAGTCCGCGCCCGCCGCGCTGGACCCGCTGCTGGACCGGGTCGACCGGCTCACCGACCCCGAGTTCCTGGACCGGCTGCCGGCGCTGCGGGGCGGGTTCGACGCGCTCACCCCGGCGGCCCGGGAGCGGCTGCTGGACACCGTCGCCGAACGGTTGGGCGACCGGCTCGACCTGGCCCTGTCCGCCCCGCCCGAGCTGCTGGCCCGGTGGGCCGCCGCCGACGCGGCCGGTCGGGCCGTCCTGCTCGCTCGCGACCTGCCGATCCCGGGCCCGCCCACCGGGGCCGTCGACGCACCCACCGCCGTCGGGAGCCGGGCGGCCCCGGCGGGCACCGGGCTCACCCCGACCGACCGGTGGCGGCTGCTGCTCGGCCGCCAACCCGACCGGCTGCCGGCCGACGCCCGCCGCTACGCCCGCGCCCTGGACGAGCTGTACGGGGCGGGGCGCGGCGAGGGCGGCATCGACCTCGGCCCCTCGGCCGGGGAGGGGCAGGGAGCCGCCTTCCCGACCGCCCGCGAGTGGGCCGACGAACTCGAGGCGCTGTTCGGCACGACGGTCCGCGAGGAGGTCATCGCCCGCGCCGCCGAGAGCGGCCGGACCGACGTGCTCAGCGAGCTCGACCCGGCCACGGTACGCCCCTCGGTGGAGCTGCTGACCTCGGTGCTGTCGCTGGCCGGTGGCCTGCCCGAGGCGAAGCTGGCCGCGCTGCGGCCCCTGGTGCGGCGACTGGTCGAGGAGCTGACGGCGCGGTTGGCCACCCAGGCGCGGCCGGCGTTGACCGGGCTGACCAGCCCGCGTCCGACCCGCCGCCCCGGCGGCCGGATCAACCTCGCCCGTACGCTGCGCGCGAACCTGGCGCACACCCGGCGGCTCGCCGACGGCCGGACGGTGGTCGTGCCGGAGCGCCCGGTGTTCCACACCCGCACCCGTCGGGAGGCCGACTGGCGGCTGGTGCTGGTGGTCGACGTGTCCGGCTCGATGGAGGCGTCGGTGGTGTGGTCGGCGCTGACCGCCGCCGTGCTGGCCGGGGTGCCCACCCTGTCCACCCACTTCCTCGCCTTCTCCACCGAGGTGGTCGACCTGACCGACCGGGTCGACGACCCGCTGTCGCTGCTGCTGGAGGTGCGCGTCGGCGGCGGCACGCACATCGCCGCCGGGCTGGCCCAGGCCCGCTCGCTGGTGACCGTGCCGAGCCGCACCATCGTCGCCGTGGTCAGCGACTTCGAGGAGGGCTACCCGCTGGCCGGGCTGCTCGGCGAGGTCCGCACCCTGGCGTCGGCCGGCGTGCACCTGCTGGGCTGCGCCGCGCTCAACGACCGGGGGGTGCCCTGCTACTCGGTGCCGGTCGCCGAGCAGCTCGTCGCGGCCGGGATGCCGGTCGCCGCTCTCAGCCCGCTCGAACTCGCCCGCTGGGTGGGCGACCGTGTCCGGGGAGGATCACGTTGACGCACCGTACCCCCACCGTCGTGGCCGCGGACCGGTTGCCGCCGGTGTCGCCGGCGGTCGCCGCAGCGGCGGTGGCGGCCCTGCCGTCGCGGCTGCGCCGGCGGTTGGACGTCACCGTCGAACGGCTGGCCGCGGTGCCGGTCGGCCGGGTCGACGGCGGCGTGTCGGTCGACTGCGGGCCGGAGGCCCTGGTCGTCCTGCGGCCGGGGCCGACCGGCGCGGTCACCGGCCCGGACCAGGCCCGGTGCGGTTGCCTGCTGGCACCCCGCTGCCTGCACCGCGCGGCGGTCCTGGCCGCCTGCCCGGTCGCCGACCCGGCCAGCCTTCCCGATCCGGCGCCTGCCAGCCCGTCCACCCCGGACGGTGCCGGCCGGCCCGCCGGACGGGCCTGGAGGGCCGGACGGGCCGTCGC
>NZ_JBHUVA010000095.1:0-21472 GCF_042670805.1 Micromonospora sp. NPDC057141
ACCCACCCCGACCTCGGCTGCGCCAGCACCCCGGTCGACGACCACCGGTACGTCGACGGCAGACTGCACGTGCCGGGCGGGGGCGTCGTCGGCGGGGTCGTCGGCGGAGTGGTCGGGGGCGTCGTCGGCGGGGTCGTCGGCGTCGTGCCACCGGTGCACGCCACGCCGTTCAGGGCGAAACTCGTCGGCGTCGGGTTGCTGCCCGACCACGCCCCGTTGAACCCGAACGACACCGTGCCGTTGGTCGGAACCGACCCGTTGTAACTCACGTTCTTCGCGGTAACCGCAGCACCACTTTGGGCGACCGTCGCGTTCCACGCCTGCACGACGCTCTGGCCGGCGCCGTAGGACCACGTCAATGTCCAACTGCTCAACGGATCGCCGAGGTTCGTGATCGACACGTTGGCGCCGAATCCGCCCTGCCACTGCGACGACACGGCGTAGTTCACCGAGCAGCCGGCGGCTGCGGCATTGGCCGGCAACGCCACGGCGACCGTCGCCGAAGCCAGCAACGCAACACCAGCCGACACTACGCCGACATTGGTCGATTTGGATCTTGCCATAAGGCATCCTCCTGATGGGACGGCGGCCAGCAATTGGTGGTGGTCGCGCCATGTGACCATTAACAGCCGCGTCAAGTATGTTACGGGAGCGCTCCCACCGCCTCAAGGCATTGATGCCCCACCATCCGCTCCGGCGCGCTCCTGCTGAGCGTCGACTCAGAGCCGGAACGGGCCGCGCCGCTGCGGGCCGCCACCGGCCGCGCCGCGTGGGACGGCCGCATCCGCCGGTCCCGTCACGCTGACACTGCTCCGGCCCGGGACGATGTCCCGGGCCGGAGCAGTGCGAGCACTGTCGGTCGCGCCGGTCAAACGAAGTTCACGTCGCTGCACCACATGTAGGCCTGGTCGAGGTGCGACGCCTGCCAGATCACGAAGAGAATGTGGTGACCGGTGTATCCGGAGGTCGAGACGTTGAACGTGATGTTCTGCGCCGGCGCGTAGCCTCCGGTCTGCGTGATGAAGTCGAGGTTCCCCCAGCCGAGGCTCTGGGTAGTGGGGTTGAACCCCTGCTTGCTGACGTAGACCCGGAAGAAGTCAGCGCCATGACTCGCTTGATCGTAAAGCTGGACCGAGAAGTTGCGGCTGACGGTGGTCGTCTTCCACTGACCGGGCCTGTTCAGGCTGTCGTTCCTGCTGAGGGCGTTGCTGCACAGCTGCCCGTCGGGAGTGCGCGCCTGGAACTGGCCACCGAGGCCGTCCCGAAGCGCGCTCATCCAGTTCCACATGGTGTCCGGGTTGGCCTGGAATGCCTGGTAGCACATCGGATCCTGCTGCTGCATGGCCGGGTCCAGGTGGTGACTTCCCCAGGTTTGCCAACACTGGTAGGCGCGAGTTGCCGGGTTGACGATGGTGCCGTGGGCCTGGGCTGCGCCTGCCCAGGTCAGCGTGGCGGCCAGCATGGCGAGCACCACGACGAGCGCCTGCACGGACCGGCGTACGGCCGACCGGGATCGACGGCCGGATTGATCGGGCTGGTGTGGAAGCACTGCACATCCTCCATTCTCCGGCGCTCAATATCGGCTTAAGAGCGCTTTCTACCAGCATCGCACCCATAGGTGACGATATCAATGATCATCTATAGATATTTCCTGGTTCGATCTTCCGCCGAGCCCACGGAGATTGCCGATCGCGCTTCGAGGAGATCGAGAGAGGACCGGCATTCGGCGTGATCCTCATTCATCACGCGTCCTAGACGACCGGAAGGATCTTCACCCCGTGGATGTCCCCGGTCTCCGGGCGCAGGGCGATTGACCTGGTGATCCTCACGGGAAGATCGGGCGACCGGACCCACCGGCCGCCCGAGCCGTGCTGTGCCTTCGGATGATCACCGACCGTCGCCACGGGTGCGAGGATTGGCCCCGCCGGGCCGGCGGGCGAGCCGTGGTGGTCGCCGGCGCCGAGGCGACCGGGTCAGTGCCGCGGCCAGCGAGGCGCTCTGGCAGGCGAGCCAGGGCAACGTGCTCTACCTGCGGGAACTCGTGAGCTGCGGGCAGCGGGACGGCACCCTCGCCTGCGCCGACGGGACGTGGCGGCTGACCGGCCCCTTGACCGGCAGTGCCGGCGTGGTGGAGATGGTCAGCCGGCGGCTGCACGCCCTGACTCCGGCACACCGCGCGGTGCTCGAACTGCCGCCGTCGTAGTCGAAGCGCTGCTCCACCGCGTCCACCTTCGCGGCGGCGTCGGCGACCGCGCTGTCGTGCAGCGGATCCGAGGGACGGAGGAAGAACCAGAACGCGGCGGCCACCGGGAGCGCCACCGAGCCGTACACCAACCACCGGGAGACCCACCACACCGGACACGTTGTGCCAACGCCGGCACCTTTCCCACCGCCCCGGAAACGCCCACTCTACGCAGGAACCCGGCGTGGTCCTGCCCGCCGTGGAGCGTCGAGCCGGCCGGGTTCACCGATCCTGGAGCAGCCCACGGGCAGCCATGAAGGCTCGCAGCGTCTCGGCGTCCTCGGCGGACATCAAGGCACGTGGGATCACGGTCGCGGGCATCCGGCCGACGTAGACGATCCAGAACTCAGGGGTGGCCCGCACCTGGTCGACCCCGTCCCAGGCGATGCCGCCGGACTCCGAGCCGCTGCGCATCATGATGTTGTCGTCGGTGATGTCGTAGGCACCCTCGACGGCGTAGCGACCGGAGCGCCGCCGGGCCCGCCACCGCACCCACGGCGCATACAGCATCGACAGCACACCACCCACGACCATCGCCATCCACAGCGACGAGAACTGCTCGCCCCGCGCGAACCCCCGCGAGACGGCGAACCCGATCGCCCCGACCGCCACCAGCACCGCGCCGACCTGACCGTGCCGGCGCAGCCGGACACTGCTGAACGCGGCGGCCACGCGGCCCGGATAGCCAGGGTCGGCGGGGACGTCGAAGCGGATGTGCACGCCAGAACGATAGTCCCCCACCCGCCTCAGCAGCCGAGCCGCTTGGCGGAGAGAGCGATGTCGTCGATCCAGAGGTCGAACTCGCCCGGCGTGGTGCCGCCCTGGTAGAGCTGCCAGCCGATCTTCACCGTGTCGACCGTCGGCAGGATGAAGGGAACGTCGTTGCCGCCGTGTTCGGTCGTGGAGGCGGTCAGTTCCGGATTCGCCACGCCGTCGATCCACACCGCGACGCGGTTGTCCGCCGGGTCGAGTTCCCACTCGAAGCACTGCCAGGCGTCCTCGGCGACCGAAGCGGACTCCCGCCAGTTGGTCCAGTCGCCGGTCGGGCCACCGTCGGCACCCACACCCCAGAACACTCCGGGGACCGTGGGGGCATACTGGCCGCCGACCGGACGTACGACCTCCGAACTGCCCGTGCCGGTCGCCTCCACCAGCGTGAAGTGCGCCCAGTCGGGGGCGGTGGGGAAGGCGTCGACGCGCAGACGCATCCGGCCGTAGAAGCGGTTGCCCGGGGCGGCGAGATCGTCGACCCGCAGGAAGGCGCGCCCGTTGTCGACGGTGTGGACGTGCAGCACCTGGTTGCCGTGGCGGGCACGCTCGATGGTGAGCGTGCCGTTGCGCGTGTCGACGCCCCAGTTCAACGTGCTCGGACCGCCGTGAGGCAGCCGCTCGAAGTCTTCGCAGAAGAGCAGGTCACGGGTACACGGGGGCGGGGAGACATCCGACGCGCGGGCCGGGACGCTGCCGGCTGCGCTGCCGAGGATCAGGGCGGCGGTGAGCACCGCGAGGAAACTGCGCATGGCCATCCTCCGTGACGTTCCAGCAACATCGACGACCATCAGCGTACGCCCGCTACGAACCCGTCAGAGCCTGGGTGCCGTGGCACGGGCGGCGTCGAAGCGGGCCGTCACGTCGGCCCAGTCCACCAGGTTCCACAGCCGGTCGACGTAGTCCGGACGGACGTTGCGGTATTGCAGGTAGTAGGCGTGCTCCCACGCGTCGAACACCAGCAGCGGCGTCGACCCCTGCCCGACGTTGCCGTGGTGGTCGTAGACCTGCTCCACGATCAGCCGCCGCCCCAGCGGCTCCCAGGCCAGAACGCCCCAGCCGGAGCCCTGCACGCCCTTCGTCGCCGCCGACAGCTGCCCGGCGAAGCCCTCGAACGAACCGAAGTGCTCGTCGATCGCCGAGGCGAGGTCCCCCTCGGGGCGGTCACCGCCGTCCGGGGACAGGTTGTTCCAGAAGATCGAGTGCAGCACGTGCCCGGACAGGTTGAACGTGAACGTCTTCTCCAACCCGACCAGGGCCGCGAAGTCGCCCTTGTCGCGGGCCTCGGCGAGCTGCTCCAGGGCGTCGTTGCTGCCCTTCACGTACGCCGCGTGGTGCTTGCCGTGGTGCAACTCCAGGATCTCGCCGGACATGGCCGGCTCCAGCGCGCCGTAGTCGTACGGCATGTCGGGCAGTGAGTAGACGCCCACCAGCAACTCCTCAATACGCTCATCGGCCACGGAGCGGTCGGGCGCCCCGGCGGAGGTGCTTGATCATCGCGGTGCCGGGGCGCCCGACCACTGATGCCAGTCTTGCGCAGTTGCCAAACATTGGCAAGAAGATGGCGGCAGCCGCACCCCACCGTAGGATTGCGGGTAGGTTGAGGCCACCTCGGCGGGCGGCCACGGGGCCTTCGTCAGGCGGCCGGTCCTGAGTGGCACTGAGCGGACAGGGGAGCCCTTCAGGTGAAGATCGTTGCGTTGTCCTGCACCCAGAAGCGTCTCCCGTCGCTGACCGACGCGTTGCTCGAGGCGGCGGTCTCCGGCGTCGTCCGGGAGGTCGGCGACGCGGAGATCCAGCGGATTCGACTGATCGACCATCGCATCGCCATGTGCGAAGGCGAGGACACCTGCCTTGATCCCGAGGTGGGCCGGTGCACGCTCGACGACGACTTCGAGCAGGTCGTCGGGCTGGCCGAGGGCGCGCGGGCGATGCTGCTCGCCATGCCGGTGTACGCGGGGAACGTGCCTGCGGTGCTGAAGATCTTCCAGGAACGCCTGAAGAGTTTCATGAACGCCAGGCAACGCCCGTTCGGCAACCTGCTGGTGGGGACGATCGTGCACTCGCGCACGATGCTGACCGAGCCCGCGCTGGGATCGCTGTTCCCCTGGTACCTGCGCCTACGGAACAAGAACGTGGCGTCGGCGTGCTTCACCCAGAACGATCATGAGGACCTGACCCGTACCGCGGCGCTCGACCTGTGTGTGGCCGTGGGCCGGCAACTCGGCATGACGCTCGACGGCAGCCGGTCGCCGGCCTTCGACCGCACGGCACTGCCGTTGGTTCAACCACCGGCACGGCCGCGGTGCGGTGACCCGGCCGCGCCCTCCCCTGGAGCGTGCGGAGACTCCGCGCGCCAGGTGCATCCGTCGCCCGCCTGCTCGCACGAAACCGTGACGCCCGGCTCCACATAGCGGGCGGCGATGGCCGTGTTGAGTTCCTGGCAGTACGGGCACGGTGACGAGAACGTCAGTACGACGCCGGCGCGGGCGGCCCGCTTGCGGTAGCGGAGGATCCCACAGTCGGCGTTGCGCAGGACGGTGCCCGATGGCTGGGGCTCACTGGTCACCGCCGAGTCGTACAGCAACAGCTGAAGCTCCAGCCGGGTCATGAAGTGATCGGTGGCGGACACCCCGGCGGGCCGCTGCGCCTGGAGCAGCTCCGCGGTGATGCGGGAGTTCGCCCGGATCCACGCGGCCAGGCCTTCTTCGCCGTGTTCTCCCAGGACGAACTCCTCCGCGGCAGCCTGGGCCTCGAAGAACCGCTGGCGCCACAGCTCGACCTTCTCGGCCGGGTCGAGGGGAGACGGTTCACCGGTCATGGTCCGCGTCTTTCCCGGTGGCGGCGTCCAGCTCGGCGAAGACCTCCTGGGCGACGCGCAGCCCGTTGTTGGCGACCGGCCAACCGCCGTAGTAGGCGAGCTGGATGATGACTTCGACGATCTTCTCTCGCGACATCCCGAGGTGCAGGGCGGCACCGATGTGGCCGCGTAGCTCCCAGTCGGTCCGGGCCAGCGTGACCGCGGTCAGCGCGACCAGTTCGCGCTCCTCGACGCTCAGGTGCGGGCGGGTCCAGATCTCACCGAACAGGTGGTCGACGGTGATCTGCAGGAACTCCGGGTAGGATCCCGGGCGCGGTTCGCGGCCGAAGACCTGCTGGAACATGGCCTCACCCCGCTCGTGTCGGGCAGCCGGCTGATTCATCGATCAACTCCTTCGTGTAGGCCGAGCGGTTGGCAACGTCCACGACGCCACGAAGGCGACGACCAGCAGCGCGGCGCCGCTGCCGAAGGCGGCCGGAACACTCACCCGCTCGGCGACGAGCCCCACCACGACCGGTCCGACCACGGCGCCGACATCGGTGCACATCGAGAAGACGGCGACGCCACTGCCGGCCCGACCGGTGACGACGTCACCGATCAGCGCGGCCGGTGCGGCGTTGAGCAGCGCTGATCCCGCCGCGTACACACTGAGCAGGACGACCAGCCAGGCGTAGCTGTCCACGAACACCAGGGCGGTGATCGCGGCCGCAGCCACCCCGGTGCCGGCGAGCATGGCGGGCCGGCGGCCGGCCCGATCCACGACCCGGCCGGCCGGCACGATCAACAGCGCCTGGACGACGGCGGATGTCGTGAACGCCCACCCGACCCACGTCACGTCGTGTCGCCACGCCACCACCACCGTGGGGACCAGCGCGCTGCGCAGCCCGAACAGGACCCAGCCCTGCGCCAACGCCGCGAGGCACGCCACCACGTAGCGTCGGTCCCGCAGCAGCACCGGTAGCCGGACCACGTCCCGGCCAGGCTCCGCGCCGGCGGTTCGGCCGGCGCGGAGCACCGCCAGCGTCAGCACCGCGGCGGCCAGCAACAGCACGGCGTACGCCACGAACGGCGCGGACAGGGCGATGAGGGCGAGCAGCCCGCCCAGCGCCGGTCCGCAGATCCCGCCGAGCAGGAAGCCCGCCTCGAACACGGCGCTGGCCCGCCCCCGCTGGTCGGCCGGCGCGATCGCCAGGAGTGTCGCCAGTGCGGACACCGAGAACAGCACCGAGCCGACGCCGCCGAGGCTGCGGAACACGAGCAGCTGCCCGTAGGACGAGGCGAACGCCGTCAGGGCCGAGGAGACCGCACACAGCAGCAGGCCGGCGACCAGGACCCGCCGCTCCCCGAAGCGAGCGCCGAGCCGGCCGCAGAACGGACTGGTGGCCAGCCGCAGCAACGCGAACAGGGCGACGAGCGCTCCGATCTGGGTGGGTCCGGCCCCGAACGTCGCCGCGTACACCGGGAGCACCGGGAGCACCAGTCCCAGGCCCAGCATGACGCAGCCACCGACGACACTGAGGACGTAGACCTCGCGCGGGAGACCCGGCGGGGCGGCGGCAACGGATGGGACGCCGCCAGGGCCGGCCGCCGTCACTGTCCGGTCACAAGATGATGCTGAGCTTGCCGTGCTCGTACAAGGTCTCGTGGTCGAGCACCACGACCCGCCTCCGGACCCGGAACGACCCGCCCTCGACGACGAGCTCGAACCGGTACTTCCCGACGTAGGCGTCGGAACGCCCGTGCCCGAACCGGTGCACGACGACATTGGCCGCCACGTCGAGCCGCGTGCCCCGGTCGGCCAGGATCTCCACGTTGCTGATCATGCGGTTCGTCCGCGACCGCGGGTTCTCGCACCACACCTCGCCGTTGAGGAGCTGCTCGATCCGCTGGCGCAGCCGGGCGGCATCGTCGTCGACGAGCCCGAGCGCATCGGCCGACTCGCCGCGGACGTCGGTGGCCGGCACCGAGTAGCGGATGTCGTCGGTCAGCATCTCGTCGTACCACTCGCGCAGGCGCCACTCGTCGAGCAGCCGCGCCTCGCGGAAGAGGAACTGGCTGACCCGGTGCCACAACCGCACCCGGGCCGCCTCGTCGACGGTCAGCTCGATGGTCATCGTGGTCCCGTCCCTTCCATCCCGGCCCGGTGGACGGCCTCCGGGTGACCGTCGTCGCCGTGCATCAGCCGGTCCCACTGCCGCCAGAACTCGCGGGCGGGAAGCTCGTCGGTCGTCTCCGGGACCTCCTTGTTCATGCCCCGGGACAGATCCGAGTAGCGGACCGTGCGGTTGAGATAGCCCCGCTGGCAGGACTCGATGATCTCGATGTCGTCGGGGGTGGCGAAGCCGGCGGGGCCGAGGAACGTCAGATAGTGACTCTTGCGCAGTTCCCGGATGTCCGGATCCTCGTCCCGGGGGGCCAGGGCGACCGAGGTGATGGCCAGCTGGCCGGCGCCGATCGGGTCGATCTTGCGGATCGTGATCGCGATCGCGTCGATGATCATCAAATTGGGGAAGATCAGCAGCGCACGGTTGGTGCCGGTGATCCGTTGGGCGCGTTCGGCGCCGAACCGGTCGACGAACCGGGCGGCCGTCGCCTCGATCCTCGGCCGGACCTCGGCGCCGAACATCGGCGTCCAGTAGGCGAGCGGGCGGGCGGCCGCCGGTGGCAGCTCGTTGGCGCCATGCCCCATCCCGAGGGCGCGGCCGAATCCGCCCCGTCGTCGTGGCGGCACCGACCCCAGCGACTCCATGTAGCCGATGTACCGCTTGTGCAGGGCCCGGAAGTGGTAGATGTCGACGCTGTTCTCCATCATGAGCTTCCAGTTGGCCCGGGCCCCGTGGAGTTGCGCGCCCCGGATCACCTCCATCCCGACCTCGGACTGGTCGTCGATCAGATCGAGGTACTCCGTCGCACCCGCCAGGTACTCGGTCAGGGTGCGCGGCTGCTGCGGATCGAACGTGGCGAACACGAAACCGCGGTAGGCGTCACTGCGGTGCCGCGCCAGGCCGAAGTCCGCCTTCCGGAAGCCCTGCCCGTACCCGTCCGGGATCGGGACCCCGACCAGGTCACCCTGGTTGGAGAACGTCCAGTCGTGATACGGGCACCGGAACGATCTGGCCTGCCCGGCCGGCTGCGAGCAGATCAGCGCCCCGCGGTGAGGGCAGCTGTTCGCGAACACCCGGATCACCCCGTCGGACCCGCGCGCCATGACCACCGGGCGCCCGCCGACGTCGCGTGCCACGTAGGAGCCCGGCCCGGGCACTTCCGACTCGTGCCCGACGTACAACCAGCACCGATCGAAGATCCTGGTCATCTCCTGTGCGGCCAGGTCGTCGTCGGTGTAGGCGCGACGATCCACCCGGAACGAGAGGAGCCCAGGGTCGTCGACCACGATCGGGTCGCCCACCGGCCGCTGCAGTTCGATCGTCACCGCGCCCCCTGTCGCAGTAGCGTCTCGGCCGTCTTGACGACCAGCTCGGCCGTGCGCACGGCGGAGTCGCCGCACTCCGGCTGTGCGGCGCGCAACCGGGCGCGGTAGCCCCGGGCGGGATCGAGCAGATCGGTGACGGCGTCGGTGACCGCCTGCCCGGTGACGCCGGCCGGCTCCAACGCCGTCCCGAAGCCCGCGCGACCCACGAAGTACGCCTGAATGGGCTGATCCACCGCCAGCGGGATCACCAGCATCGGCGTCGCCGCCCGGATCGACTCCGCCACGGAGTTGTAACCGCCGTGGGTGACGAACACGTCGGCGCGCTCAAGCACCTCACGCTGCGGCAGGTACGGGGCGGTGAGCACGTCGGCGGGCAGCGCCAGCTCCTCGGCGATGTCCCCCACCGCAGCGATCACCTGGGCACCGGTCGCCGCCGCCCCGAGGATCACCGTGCGCAGCAGGTCCGGCCGCCGGTAGAAGATCGTGCCGAAGGAGACGTACACCAGCGGGCGGTCGGGGTCGATCCGGTCCAGGCCCGAGAAGGGGACCTCGTCGCCGCGGGCCCCCGCCGCACCCGGCAACCCGACCAGCTGCACGCCGTCGTCGGTGACCGCGTCGTCCCCGACGAGAGCAGGAATCGTCGGCATCAGATTGAGAATCGGCGAACGCGCCGAATGGGTCCGGGTCGACCACAGCACCCCGTGCCTGGTCAGATAGTCGCCGACCTGCTCGTCGTACGGCCAGCGGCCCCGCCGATGCTCGCTCGGGCATACTCCACCCAGGTTGGCCCAGATCATCCCGTACGGCACGCCGGACGCGTGCGCGCCGGCCATGGCCGACGCCGTGACCGGCAGCGAGTCGACGAGTACGAAGTCCGGCGCCGTCGCGCGGAGCGCGTCAGCCGTCTGGTCTGCCACCGGCGACGACTGGAGCATCGGGCCGATCTTCGCCGGGTCGCCGCTCCACGGCGCCATCTCGACCTGCCCGATCGCGTGGACCTGCGCCTTGCCCAAGGCATGGCGACGCTGCTCGTCCAGCGCGCCACCGTCCGCAGACAACAGCAGCAGCGCAACCTCACTGCCGGCAGTCTGGAGCGCGTTGACCACCGGGACATAGGGGTTCAGGTGGCCATGCTGAGTCGTGGTGAGGAGGGCGACGCGCATCAGATCTCCGATCCATCGAGAAACGAGTCGGGACGGCGACGCACGAACGGCAGAAACTCCGCCCCGGGACAGGCGAGAACGCCCCTAGGCAAAAGGGACCGTCGACGTCCAGGACTGCTACGAGGTTCTACGCATTTCCCACCATCGCTGAGGAAGCACACATCGATCGGCTCGGAACAACCTCAAAACAACCGGGTTCACCACCTGACCCAGGCAGTTTCGCAAAGCCTGCCGGAATGCGCAATCGATGGTGCCCTTTGGGGCAGGTCTGAGTGGTTGGAGTGGCCGGTATGGGTTTCGACTGTTGTGGCGCAGCTGCACTGCACAGCACAGGACCAGGAACCGAGGGCGCGGCGGCAGCGGTCGGAAGGTGCGCCAGCCGTCGCGGTCGAGGTCCCATGCGATGAGGCACCAGCGTCCGTCCCGGGTGGGCATGACCTGATGGATGGTGGTCAGCGCCCGGGCCGCGGCTTCGGCGAGGCCGTCGTCCGAGGTGGTGGGGGGCGATCCGCAGGGTAAACGCCAGCGCCGCCGGCTGACACACGGGCGCCCCGTCTCCGGTCCGAGGTGGCCATACCAGGCCGCCTCGGACCACCCCACTCCGTGTCCCCCGTCGAGACGATCGTCAGACGCCCGTACGCGACCACTGCTGGTTGGTGCCGGTGTTGCACGGATACTGCTTGAGGATCACGCCGTCCGCGGTCGATGCGGCCGGTACGTCCACGCATTTGCCGCTGTGTCGTGCCCGGAGCTGGAAGTAGCTTCCGTTGGCGACCATCTGGAACTGCTGGTTCGTGCCGTTGCCACAGGTGTACTGGATGAGCTCGGCACCGTCGGCGGTGGAAGCGCTCACCACATCGAGGCACTTTCCGCTGTGCCGACTGATGATGCGCCAGTAGCCGCTGCCGGCGTCCTGGAACTGCCACTGCTGCCACGCATTGCCGCCGTACGTGTACTGGCCGACGCGTGAACCGTTGTCGGTGTTCGGTGCCTGGACGTCCATGGCCTTGCCGCTGTGGCGCACGTTGATCCGGTAGAACGTTCCCGTCGCTGGCGGAGGCGTAGTGGGGTCGCCGCCGATAGTGTCGCCCCACCCGTAGCGGATCCGGTCGGCGCCGGAATTGTTACGGACGGTCAGGTTGAGGTCGGTGCCGCTGCCGCTGAGCGAGAACATCGAGTACCAGTCGTAGCCGATGCTGCCGGGCTTGCCGCCGAGGGCGGGCCAGTAGGTGCCGCCCATCTGGTTGTCGCGCATGACCTGGGCCATGGCGCGGATGTGGCGCACGAAGTTGTCGGTGCTGTTCGCGTCGGCGTAGTTGCGGCCGTCGTTCATGGGCGCGCCGAACTCGGTGGCGACTGCGCGGGAGGCGCAGTTGCCGAGGCGGGTCTGGATGTGGCTCCGGAAGGCGTCGTAGGTCATCTCGCCGTAGAAGAAGGCGTAGTGGTGGAAGGAGAACAGCGTCGAGTTGAACCGGCTGTCGTTGCAGACGTCCCGCAGGTCCTGGCTGAAGCCGGTGCCGCCGACGAGCACCCGGCCGGGCACCGCCGAGTAGTGGTAGCTGAGCCAGTCGGCCGCGACGTTGCGCCACTCCGTCGAGCTGTAGCCGTGCGGCTCGTTCATCGGCTCGAAGTAGACGTTGGTGTTCGAGCCGTACGTGTTGGTCACCGTGGACCACATCGCGTTCCACGCGGCGAGGTTCGTGATCCTGCCGCCGGAGGCGGCGCTGTCCTCCCAATAGGCCAGGATGACCTTGAATCCGCGGGCGGTGGCGGCGTCGATGGCGCCTCGATAGGCCTCCCACCATGTCGTCCCTACCGTGTGGGTGTTGATGGGCAGCCGGACGGTGTTGACTCCCATGGTGGAGGCCATGTCGTCGTAGAGGGCATTGGCCTTGGCCCGCACTGTCGCGTTGCTGTCGGACGAGCTCAGGCCCTGCACGACGAGGGGGCCGGTGCTGAAGTTGTCACCCAGCACGGCCCAGTTCATGCCCCGGAACTGACTGGTGGCGGCAGTGGCCGGCGACGACGTCACGATGACGCCGCCCACCATCGCTGTCATCGCGGTCACCAGCACGATCAGCAACCGACGTATCGACCGGGCGCTCCGCGATGGTCCTGACGTGTACCCATCAGGCGACGTGGTCCGGGTCAAGACATGGTCGATCACTTGATCTGGCCTCTCTGGGTCCTTCGGCGTCGCCACCGGTCAGGCGTGTGTCGGGGTCCTCGAACGCTAGCCCCGGGCGAAGCCGGTGCTGCTCGCCGTAGGACCACGGTCACGACGCCCTCCCAGGATGATCACTCAGGTGAGCGTTAACACGACTGACCTCGGCACAGCCCGGCGCCTCGCCGTCTTGGGGTGGTTTGACGTGCCGCACGAGCAGCTCCAGCGCGTCACGCTGATGCAGGCGACATGTGTTCTGGTTGTTAGGTGCGCGTTGCAGACAAGTGTTGGCGATCGCATCTGCGGTGTCAAGGAATCGACAATGCTCGTTTAGCCGGGATCCCCGCCACCACAACCAGCCGCCCGTGCGGATGCATCGGCACCGCGTCGGCGGGCGCCGCTCGACGCAGCGCCGGACCCGCCCCGCGACGCCGGATGCCCGACCCGCACGCGACGCCGAGCCTCCCGCGCGAACCCCCGTTGCACGGACAGAAACATGATCGACTCGACTCCGCATCGCGATGGAGCACGAGGCCTTCAATGCACGGACCCAAGGATAACCGCACCATATCGACCAACAGCATTGAGTATGGCGAATAAGATCGACTTCTGAAAATCGCTTTCTCCCTAGTTTCTCGTGATGCTGTTGTCTCTACGTGTGGTTGTGGTTCGCTGTCCTTGTGGAGTTGTAACTGGATAGGTGTTTGACGGGGCGGCGTGACGGGCCTGGTCAGGCGGTGGCGGGGATCCAGGGTTTCCCGGTGGCGGCGTGGATGAGGGCGTCGAGGATGTCGATGCCGTGTCGGCTCGCGGTGGCGGTGTAGGACCGGATCGCGGCGAAGTGTTGGGCGCCGGTGAGGGTTCGCATGCAGCCGGAGACCTTGACCCGTAGCTTCGGCATGCGGAGGGTCTGCTCGGCCGGGTTGTTGTCGAACGGCACTTCGGGGTGGGTGAGGAACCGCAGGTAGTCGTCGCGGCGGTCACGCAGTCGGGTGAACAGGGCGTGGTGCTTGCGTTCCAGGGGTGTGGAGCGGGCGGCGGTGGCCTGGCAGCCCAGGATCACGGCGGAACGCAGAAGGTGGACGTGTTCATCTACGGCGGCCGAGTCAACGCCAGCGCCGTCGTCAACGAGGCGTTTGAGGGTGGTCAGGGCGCGGATCGCCTGCTCGGCCAGGTGCGTGACCTGGCCGGTGGCGGTGTCGGTGACGTAGACCAGCTCGCGCAGGACGTGGGCGTTGCACAGAGCATGGGTCGCCGTGGTGTAGGTGTCGTAGGGCGCCCAGGCGTCGTGGACCGCGACCCCGGTGAAGCCGGGCAGCACCCCGGCGTCGTCGATGGCCGCCACGCCCCGTTTCAGATGCTCGCGACATGCGTGTACAGGATGTCCAACCACGCCTCCGTCCCGAACCTCCAGCCAGGGACGGCGCCGCTCGCAGAGCCCGTCATAGACTCATGACACTGAGACACGTGCACAGGGGGCAACAACCTGGGGTACCAGGGACGGGCTCCCACACCATTCTTGCTTTCAGGCACCGCGAGGGCACCAAGCGCAACCGGCGCCGGCGAGCGACACCGCCGACCGAGTTTCACCCACCTGTGGGTGGCCCCGCCAGGGGCCATGATTGTCTTGCTGGTGAGTTCGGCGGTGAACGCGGTGTCGATCTCGGTCCCGGAGTTCGTGCGTCCGTGACGGCCAGCCGTGACCCGGCGCGCTCGACGATCGTGGCGATGGTGTGCCGCAGGCCCCGCGGGAGGATCAGGCGGTCATCGAGGGTGAAGTCGTAGCCCTGGATGAAGCGCGGAGTGTCCCAGGTGGACCTGCGGAGTCGCTGCAACTCGTAAAACTTCGGGTTGGCCATGGCGGCGGCGTGCCTGAACGTCGCGATGACGGCGGGGGCGAGCTGCCTGGCGTCGATGCTCAACCCGGCACCGACTTCCGCGTGGACCACCGGAGGAAGCGGGGGATGCACCTGCGTCGTGCCGGACCGACTTATCGTGGCGACGTCGACACCGGTAACGGCTTGCTCTGGGTACTCATCCGAGACCGCAAGACATCCCACCGACCGCACCGGCGATCCGCGTCGCAGCCGGAACCAGATCGTTCCGCGGCCGACGCGACCCGGGTCCTGCCGGCGGTTCCGCCCTGCCCACCAAGATCGCCCGTGCTGGGATGCTCCGCGCTTGCCCGGCGCGTGCCGAGCAGAAACCAGGACAGCCGGCGCGAATAGCAATTCACTGTCGCGTGTACATGAGCTCGATGCCTTACTATCTCCAGCGTGGCTACCATCGTCGTGCTCCCTCTCGCGGTCCTCGGCGTCGCTCGATGCGAGCGGGCTGGAAAGTGACACATCGGATCGGTTCGTTCCTCCCTGGCGTCGAGGGAGAGCCGGCGTACACGGCCACTGGCGATGGGCAGCCTGCAACTCGTCCTCGGGTGCTCGTCTCCACCGACATCGGCGGCACCGATCCCGACGATTTTCAATCGATGATTCACCTGCTGCTGTACGCCGACGTGCTGGACATCGAAGGGCTGGTCTCCTCGCCGTTCGGTTCCGGTCGCAAACAGGACATCATCGACATGATCGGCCTCTATCAACGCGACCACGCGCGACTGGTGTCCCACTCGAACGGGTATCCGGAACCCGATGTCCTGCGGGCCGTAACCAAACAGGGCGCGCTCGACTCGGCGGGCCCCACCGGCGTCGGCGTGGCCACCGAGGGTTCGAGCTGGATCATCCGGTGTGCACGTCGACCCGACCCGCGACCACTGCACGTCCTGGTGTGGGGTGGCATCGACGACCTCGCCCAGGCGCTGCACGACGCGCCGGACATTCTTCCGAACCTCCGGGTCTACTTCGTGGGCGGGCCCAACAAGACGTTCAGCGTGAACGCCTACGACTACCTGGCGACCCATCATCCCGAATTGTGGATTATTGAAGCCAATTCGACCTATCGGGGTTGGTTCGTCGGGGGAGACCAGTCGGGGGAGTGGGGTAACAGGTCGTTCGTGGCCACACACGTGGCCGGAAATGGAGCTCTCGGCAGCCACTTCAGCACCTTGCTCGACGGGGTGCTGAAGATGGGTGACAGCCCGTCGGTCGCCTGGCTGTTGAGCGGTTCCCCGTATGATCCCGCGGCCCCCGGCTGGGGCGGCCGGTTCGTCCGGGTCTGGAACGACCGAAAGGTGGTCTACCGTCGGCTGACCACCGCAACGGACGCGGTGGAGGCATTCGGCACCGTCGAGTTCGAGTTGCCCACGCCGGCGGACCACACCGCCGGCCACCGCACCCGGATGGTGTTCGACGACCGGATACCGGCGGTCGCGGCCGTCAGCGACTCGGTCCTGCGATTCCGTTTTTCCCCCCGGGACGCCAAGGTGTGGTCGTACGTGGTGCGGAGCGACCATCCTGACCTGGACGGGCTGGCCGGTGAGTTCAGCGCCGTGCCGCCGCCCCCGGAGCGAGTGGCTCGCCCGTCGGGCGAGCAGCCGAACTGGTGGACCGACGACCAGGGTCCCACCGTGGCGGAGGGTGTTCATTCCGGCGCCAAGACGGTGAACCGGTGGCGCCGGGAGATCCTGTCGGACTTCGCGCGGCGGGTGCGGCGCTGTGCGTCGACGCCTGCGGCGCCGGTTGGCCCGGTCGATCCGACGAGGTAGGCGTGGCGGCTCGCTCATTGACCGCCGATCGGCTGGCCGTCAGCGGGCGGCGTGCGCGATGGACTGCCGAGCCACCTCCCAGTGGTGTCGCCCGGAGCCGACGGTGACGGACGGCTGCCCCGGCAACTCGACGGTGGCGGTGGTGCCCGGAGGTACCTCAAGATCGACCACGAGGATGGCATCGTCCAGGTGCCAGGCGACGGCAGCACGACCGTACGGGGTGAGATGTGCCGTCGAAGCGTCGGTAAGGCCGCCGCCGGGCCGGGGACGGACAAGCAGCCGTCGGTAGCCCGGTTCGGCGGGAGCCAGGCCGGCGACGGTGCGATGCAGCCAGTCGGCGATCGAACCGAGCGCGTAGTGGTTGAGCGACGCCGCGTTGCTGGGGTTGACCGTCCCGTCGGGTAGCAGGCCGTCCCAGCGCTCCCACACGGTGGTGGCCCCCATGGTGACCGGATACAGCCAGGACGGGCACCGCTGCTGGGTCAGCAGCGCGTAGGCGGTGTCCAGCTGCCCGGTGTCGGTGAGGGCGTCGCAGATCAACGGCGTGCCGACGAAACCGGTGGCGATCCGGTAGCCCCCGTCGCGAACCAGCTCGGCGAGCCGCCGGCCAGCCCGGTCCCGCCGAGCGTCGCCGTGGATGAGGTCGAAGCGTAGCGCCAGCGCGTACGAGGTCTGGGCGTCGTTCTCCAGCAGGCCTGACGACCGCACCCAGCGACGGTCGAAGGCATCGGCGATGTCTCGCGCCAACGCGTCGTAGCGAAAGTGGTCCTCGTGATGGCCGAGGACGGCGGCAGTCTGGGCCAGCACCGCCGTCGACCGTGCGTAGTAGGCGGTGGCGACGAGATGCGGGTCGGCCTTCGCCGCGCTGGGGTCCTTGCGGGGTGCCGTCGGGTCGAGCCAGTCGCCGAGCTGCTTGCCGCCGGTCCACAGGTGGCCCTCGCCGGCCAGCGCGGTGACCCGGTCGACCCACGCTCGGGCGCTCGGATACTGCTCGCGGAGGATCTCGACGTCGCCGAAGCGCCGGTAGAGCTCCCACGGCACGAGCACGGCGGCGTCACCCCATGCCGCGGTCGGGCGCGGGTTGCTCCAGCCGGGCACCGGCACCAGCGGCGTGAACAGGGGCACGGTTCCGTCCGGAAACTGCTCGGCGGCGAGGTCACGTAACCATGAGCGCAGCATGCCGGCGCAGTCGTAAAGGTATGCGGCGGTGGGCAGGAATATCTGTAGGTCGCCGGTCCAGCCGAGCCGTTCGTCGCGCTGCGGGCAATCGGTGGGGATGTCGAGGAAGTTGCCGCGCATGCTCCACACCACGTTCTCGTGCAGGCGTTCGATGAGCGGGTCGGAGCAGTGGAACTCGCCGATGCGACGCATGTCGGTGTGGTAGACCCGAGCGACCACGTCCGTCACGTCCACATCCTGGTCCGTGTCGATCTCCGCGTACCGGAAGCCGTGGAAGGTGAACCGCGGCTCCCAGACCTGTGCGCCGCCGTCGCGCATCACGTACTCGTCGGTGCATTCGGCGGTCCGCAACGAACGAACGTACAGCTCACCGTCCTGCACGGCCTCCGCGTGCCGCAGTCGTACGCGGGCACCGGCAGATCCACCGGCCTGGAACCGGAGGCGACCGACGAGATTCTGTCCGAAGTCGACGATCGTCGTTCCGGTTGGTGAGGTGCGGGTCCCGGCTGCCGGCACCAGCTGCGTGCAGCGCACGGGTGGGCCGGTGGGGGCCACCAGGGTGGCCAGGTCACGGGGCACCACCCGCACAGGTTGCCACCCGGAGTCGTCGAAGCCGGGCTCGGACCAGCCGGGCCGTTCCTGACGGGCGTCGTACCGCTCGCCGTCGTAGATCTCCGCCGATCGGATCGGGCCCCGAGCGGCCCGCCAGTCGGTGCCGGTGGCCACCATGGTCGTGGAGCCGTCGTCGTGACTGATCTCCAGCTGCGCGAGCAGCGCGACAGTGTCGCCGTAGACATCTCGGGCGCCGCCGCCGAAGCCGAGGCGGCCGCGGTACCATCCGCCGGCCAACCACGAACCGAGGGCATTGGGACCGGGTCGCAGCAACGCGGTGACGTCGTACGTCTGATAGCGCAGCCGGTGGGGGTAGCTGGTCCACCCGGGTGTGAACGCGTGGTCGGTGACCGGCTCGCCGTTGAGCGCCAGCTCGTAGAGACCCAGCGCGGTGGTGTACAACCGGGCGGTCGAGACCCGCTGGCCGACCGTGAACTCGCACCGTAGTAGCGGCGCGGTTTCCTGCGGGTGAGCCGGCGCGATGAACCCGGCCGACCAGTCTCCGGGCGTGAGCAGCCCGGCCTCCACCGGCAGCGCAGGGCTCCACGGGCTGGGTGCATCAGCGTTGTTTCCCCAGACCCTGACCCGCACCCGCCGACGTGCGCGGGATCCGAGCGGTGCCACCGGCCACGGCACCAGGACGCTGTCGGCGCAGCGGACCTCGCCCGAGGTCTCCATGTCCCCGGTGGCCGGGTCGTGGACCTGGACCTCGTACGCCACTTGCCGCCAGTCCGGTGTGGTGGTGTCGATCCGCCAGGACAGGCGAGGGCGTACCTCGCCGATCCCGAGCGCGTGGTCGTGGTGTTCTGCCCGGAGCTCCCGCACTGTGCCCACCTGCCGTTCGCGCTGCATGCGCCACACCTTTCACTGGACTCACACCTTGGCGTGGCCAACTCGCTTCGGTCTCGTCCGCCCGCGTCCCTGTGCCGTCGTCAGGAGCGGAGAACGCATCGCTATTCGCCAATGGCCTTCTGTGCAATCCTGTGACCGGGCCTGCCCGCTGTCAACGCCCCGGCCGTCGCCTGCCATCCAGGAATCCCGATTCCTCGGTCCATGTGACCTCTTGACGTGGGGCGCTGCGGACGTTAAGGTCGCGTAACGATACATTCCCATGCTTGAATGAATGAATATTCGGTCATGGATATCGGGTCAGGGATCTACCCGTGTCCACCAGGTCTTCCGGAGGTGCCGTGCTGTACCCGTGCAGGGCGCACTGGGTTCCGACACCTCGGCGAACGTGGCCGACCATGGTGCCGCTGTGGGTGCGGCGTTGGTGGTCGGCGGGCAGAGGTGGCGGCACCGGCGGTGGGCTCACAGTATGGGGCGGCCGGTCGGCGGACGGCGGTGGACCAGGGTCGCTGCGCCGGTGGGCACCGGCGGCAGTGGCAGAGGGAAGCCGGGCAGTAGCGATTTGGTGGACTGGTGCGCGAAGGGCAACGCGCCCCAGACGGTCGGGAGCAGACGCCGCCGGGCAGCGGGCTGTCACGGCCATTCTTCATTTGCCGGAACGGCATCCCCTGCGCCGGCATCGGCACTGAAAAGAGACAGGGCCGGCGGAGGACAAGAAGCTCACGCGATTCACCGACGGTGGCTGATCGATGAAGCCGCCGTTCCTCACCAGGAGGAAATTCCTTTGAACCTGTACCGATCCCGGGCGCTCACACGCCCGCATACCGTACGCACGTCCGCCATCGTCGCGTCGGCGGCCCTGGCTGCGGCCGGGGCGTTGGTCATCCCCGTCGCCTCGGCAGCCGTGAATGCACCGGCCGGGGCGGCGGCGGCCGCTGCGGCGTCCTGCGACGACCGGCTGGTGGGCTGGGCGACCGTGTCCGGCAGCGGAACCAGCACGACCACCGGTGGTGGCAGCGCCAGCTCGCAGAACATCAGCTCGTTGTCGGATCTACGGCAGTACGCCGGTGACTCCACCCCCCGGGTGCTGAGGATCTCCGGTACGATCAGCACCGGCTCCAGCCCGATCGAGATCAAGAGCAACAAGACGCTGATCGGCACCGACTCGAACGCGACCATCCGGGGTGGCATCAATATCAGCGATGGTGCCAGCAACATCATCGTCCGTAACCTGAACATCCAGGGCAACGGGAAGAACAGCAGCCCGGTCGACACGGTCGCCGCTCGCGGCGCGCACCACCTGTGGTTCGATCACCTGAACCTCTGGGACGCGAGTGACGGTCTGTTGGACCTGACCCGTGGCGTCGACTACATGACGGTGTCCTGGGTGAAGTTCTGGTACACGGACAGTTCCAACTCGCACCGGCTCGCGAGCCTGGTCGGTGGCGGGTCGACGCATGGCGACACCGACCGCGGCAAGCTGAACGCCACGTACCACCACAACTGGTTCGCCGAATTGGTCGACCAGCGGGGGCCGCGCATGTTGTTCGGCAAGGGCCACGTCTACAACAGCTACTACACGTCCGCCGGGAACGCGTACTCCATCGGCACCGGATCAGAGGCATCCGTTCTGATCGAGAACAACTACTTCAAGAACGTTCACGATCCGCACCGTTTCCAGGACGGCAATCCCACGTACATCACCGCCCGCGGGAACGTCTACGACAACACCAGCGGCAGGCAGGATACCGGAGCGCAGGGCAGCGGCGTCACGCCATTCACCAACCCGCCCTACAGCTACACCCTGGACAACGCCAACGACGTGCCGGCCATCGTGAGCGCCTGCGCCGGCCCGAAGCTGGGCTCGACGGCCCCGCCGACGACGGCCCCGCCGACGACGGCCCCGCCCACGACGGCCCCGCCCACGACGGCCCCGCCCACGACGCCGCCCCCCAGCGGTGCCTGCGGCGCGACGTACCAGACGATCAGCTCGTGGAGCGGCGGCTTCCAGGGCGAGGTCACGGTCAAGGCCGGTAGCTCGCCGATCAACGGCTGGACCGTCAAGTGGAACCTGAGCAGCGGTCAGAGCATCACCCAGATCTGGAGCGGCAGTCTCAGCACCAGTGGCTCGACTGCGACCGTCCGCAACCTGGACTACAACGGTTCGCTACCCGCATCGGGCACGACCACCTTCGGCTTCATCGGTTCGGGTTCACCCTCCTCCCCGTCCCTGACCTGCACGAGCCCGTAGTCACGATCGGCCTGTCACACACCCTGGCCGCGTGAGTAGCGGCGAGTTCGGACGTTCTCGCACCACAGGGGCGAGATGCGACCGGGCTCGCCCTACTCGGCCAGGTCCACCCGATCCGGTCCCGGATGCGCACCGTCGCCCCGGAACCTCTCCCGGCCCGGAGGGTCATTCAAGACCCGGTGCGGTGGTTCTGAAGATCTCCAGTGCGGTGACGGTGCGTAACACGTCGGGGAAGTCGTTCATGATCCGGTGGTAGCCGGTCTTGAGGATCTTCCAGTTCTTCAGATGACTGATGGCGCGTTCGACGGCGGCGCGTAGTCGGTTGACGCTGTAGT
>NZ_JBHUVA010000096.1:0-21163 GCF_042670805.1 Micromonospora sp. NPDC057141
GCGCCAGCCAGAGCATCACGGCCGCGCCGCGCCGGGCCGCCCTCGCCGCGCGGCCCGCCGTCGGCGAGGCCGCCGCCGGCCGCGCCGCCCTCGCCGCCTCCACCGCCACCGCCCGCCGCATCGACGGCACCCAGCTGGTGTACGACGCCGACGGCGCGCGCACCGCCCTCGCCTACGAGGTGGTCGTCGGCGGCGTGTACGCCGACGACACCCCCAGCGAGCTGCACGTGCTCGTCGACGCCGCCACCGGCGGGGTCCGCGACTCCTGGGAGGGCGTGCAGCGCGAGGGCACCGGCAACACCCTCCACTCCGGCACCGTGCCGCTCGGCACCACCGCCGCCGGCAGCACGTACCAGCTCACCGACGGCGCCCGCGGCGGCCACAAGACGTACGACCTGAACGGCGGCACCAGCGGCACCGGCACCCTGGCCGCCAGCGCCACGAACGTCTTCGGCGACGGCACCGTGGCCAACCGGCAGACCGTCGCCGCCGACGCCCACTACGGCGCGGCCGTCACCTGGGACTACTTCAAGAACACGTTCGGCCGCAACGGCATCCGCAACGACGGCGTCGCCGCCTACAGCCGGGTGCACTACAGCACCAACTACGCCAACGCGTTCTGGAGCGACTCCTGCTTCTGCATGACGTACGGTGACGGCGGCTCCGGCTGGGCCCCGCTGACCTCACTCGACGTCGCCGGCCACGAGATGACCCACGGCGTCACCAGCAACACCGCCGGCCTGATCTACAGCGGCGAGTCCGGTGGCCTGAACGAGGCCACCAGCGACATCTTCGGCACCCTCGTGGAGTTCTCCGCCGCCAACGCCAGCGACCCGGGCGACTACCTCATCGGGGAGAAGCTGCGCACCACCGGCGTGCCGTTGCGCTACATGGACAAGCCCTCCAAGGACGGCTCGTCGGCCGACTGCTGGTCCACCCGCATCCGCTTCAAGGACGTGCACTACTCCTCCGGCGTGGCCAACCACTTCTTCTACCTGCTCGCCGTCGGCAGCGGGGCGTCCGCGTACGGCGACAGCCCCACCTGCGACGGCAGCGCCATCACCGGCATCGGCAACGCCAAGGCCGGCGCGATCTGGTACCGCGCGCTGACCATCTACATGACCTCGCGGACCAACTACGCGGGGGCCCGCACCGCCACCCTGTCGGCCGCCGCCGACCTCTACGGCGCCAGCAGCGTCGAGTACCGGACCGTCGCCGCCGCCTGGACGGCCGTGTCGGTCAGCTGATCCGATTCGGAGTACGACGGGGGCACCGCCGCCCCCGTCGTACCGGAACCGCCCCGCCCGCCATGCCCGTCTCCCGCTCCCGGCCCCGCCCGGCGGCGGGCCTCCGCCCCGCCTACGAGCTGGCGGCCGGGCCCGGGGCCGGGTCGGCGTCGCGGGCGTAGCGGAGCATCAGCACGCCGTCGGCGGCGGCCAGCACGTGCCGCAGCGGCAACTCCCGGTGCGGCCCGGCCGGCCCGGCGGCGATCCGCCCCGGGCCGGCCCCGGCGAGCAACGGCGCGACGGTGAGGCAGACCTCGTCGACCAGGTCGGCGGCGGTTAGCGCGCCGAACAGGTGCGGGCCGCCCTCGCAGAGCACCTGCCCGAGGCCGCGCCGGCGCAGCTCGGCGAGCCCGGCGGCGAGATCGACCCGGCCGACCCCGCAGCGCACCAGGTCGGCCACCTCGGCCAGGCCCGGCGGCGCCTCGGCCGCGGCATGGGTGAGCACGACCGGGCGCACCGGCGCGTCGGCGAAGACGGCCTGCGCCGGATCCAGGTCCAGCGAGCCGGAGACCACCACCAGGGTCGGATACCCGGCCAGCCCGTGCGCGCGCCGCCAGGCCCGACGCGACGCGTCGAGCCGCACCGCGCGGTACCCCTCGTGCCGCAGCGTCCCGGCCGCCACCAGCAGCCCGTCGCAGAGCATCCGCAGCAGACCGAAGACCCGCTTGTCCGGCTCGCCGGACAGCCCGGCGGAGTAGCCGTCGAGCGAGACCGCGCCGTCGATGCTGGTCACGAAGTTCACCCGCAGGTGGGGGCGGTCCGTCCGGCCGTACAGCGCGGTCAGCTCCGCATCGTCCAACGGGGCCGCCGACGGGGCCGGCCAGAGGCGGGAAATCGCCACACCGGCGCTCATTCGCCGGCCGGACCCGTGACCGGAGGGATGGGTTCGGGGGTACGGTGCTGGCAGTCGCACCACGCCCGGCCCGGGCATTCGTCGTGCCGCCGTTCCCGGCAGGATCGGCAGATCATGCCGGCAGCCTATGTCGTGAAGGGAGGGGGCAGCACATGCCACGTCAGATCTTCCAGCTGAAGGTGTCCCTCGTCGGGGTCCACCCCCTCATCTGGCGGCGGGTGCTGGTCCCCGCCGGATACACGCTGGACCGGCTGCACCGGGTCGTGCAGCACGCGATGGGCTGGCGCGACTGCCACCTGCACTCGTTCGAGATCGGCGGCACGCAGTACGCCCAGCCCGACCCGGACGGGGAACTGGCCGTGCGGGACGAGTTGGACGTCCGGCTGGACGCGGTCGTCGGCAAGGGCAGCCGCTTCCACTACACCTACGACTTCGGCGACTGGTGGGAGCACGACATCCTCGTCGAGGACGCCTTCGCCGCCGACCCGGACGAGCGGTACCCGACCTGCCTGGCCGGCGAGCGGGCCTGCCCACCGGAGGACGTCGGCGGCCCGGCCGGGCACCAGGTGCTGCTGGCCGCGCTCGCCGACCCCGCCCACCCCGAGCGCGAGCGGCTGCGGGACTGGGTCGGCGACTCGTACGACCCGGACGCCTTCGACCCGGCCCGCGCCGCCACCCTCCTGCGCCACCTCAGCTGAGGTGCAAGGAAGGGCCCCCTGTTAACGCTTTCGGTAGAGGAAGGGCCCCTTCTCAACGCCTGCTGGCCGGGGACGCCGTCGAGCCGGGCCCCGGTTGTGGTGGCCCGGCTCGATGGCTGTGTGTGTGTGGGTCAGTTGTTCCAGTGTTGGGTGACGAGGTCGGCGGCCTGTTGTTCCCATTGGGCGTAGGCGTCGGGGTAGGCGGAGACCTGGACGGTCTGGGCAGCGTCGGTGAGGGGCATGTCGTGCCAGCCGTCGACCTGCTTGAGGCCGGTGAGGAAGGCGGTGGTGGCGTAGGCGGGGTCGGTGATTTGTTCGGGGGTGCCCCACCCGCTGGAGGGGCGCTGTTGGAACAGGCCGAGGGAGTCGTGGTCGTTGTGGTCGCCGAGGTGGCCGAGGTTCTGCAGCTTCGATTCCTGCAGGGCGGTGCCGATGGAGATGACGGCGGCGCGTTCGTCGAGGCCGGTCTTCTTGGTGGCGGTGATGATGGCCTTGGCGTTGGTGGTCTGTTCGGTGTCGAGGTCGATGTGCGACTGCGCGCCCTGTACGCCGTGGGGGGTGAGGGCGGCGGTGTCCACGCCGGTGTTGTCGGTCTGGGCGGCGGCGGGTCGGGTGTCGACCGTGTCGGTGCTGGTGGTGGTGTGGTGGAGGGGTCCGGCGGCGAGGCCGGCGGTGGCGGTGAGTCCGGCGATGCCGAGGACACTCTTGCGCAGGATGGTGGTGGTCATGGGGGGTGACTCCAATCCGGGGGTCGACACCCGTCCGGGCAGAGGGCTTGGGGTGGGTGTGAGCACCACGTCGAGGCGCCCGAACAACGAAGCAGGGAGATGGGGGCGGCTGCCTTGCGGCGCCGGGTCCAGGTATAACGACCCCGGCCCCGCCGCGATTCCGGCCCCAGGATGCCGCCGGTCACCGTCGCCCGCTCGCCCACCCGCTCGCCCACCTGCCTGCTCGCTCGCCCGCCAGCCGGACCGGATAATCCGCTCACCAGGTCGGTTGATCGACTCCATGACGGCGACATCGGGGTATCCAGGGCGTGGGATGCCCCCATGTCGCCGACATGGCGCAACCCGCCGGAGCCCGACGTGGCGTGGCGCGCTGGACGTCCGCCGGCTGGGCGCTGGACGCCGCCTAGATCCGGGCTCGCGATAGTTCCGATACACGGCGGTAACGATCTGGGAACGCTCCCAAAGGCTTATTGACACCTTCGGGACTCTCCTCCAGTCTCATGGGAGCGCTCCCGGGCCGTGTTGCGGATCTCTCCGCAGCCTCGCCGGGCGTCGACCGTGGGCTCCGGCCATCGGCCGCGAGCGCCTGCACAGCACCCCCCACCACATGACACAGCCTCACCACCGAAAGAGGGGTCTCGGATGAGCGTCCCAATCCGTCGCCGGCGGCTCGCGGCCATCGCGCTCGCGTCCGTCGCGATGATCGCCACCACTTCCGCCTGCGGCAGTGACGACGAGGGCTCGGGCAGCAGCGACGGCCCGATCACCCTCGTCGTCGACGTCTTCGGCGACCAGGGCTTCGGCTACGACGAGCTCTACAAGCAGTACGAGTCGGAGCACCCGAACATCAAGATCGAGCAGCGGGGCAAGGGCCTCGGCCTCGGTGACTACAACACCCGCCTCACCCAGCAGATCACCGCCGGTGCCGGCGCCGGTGACGTGGTGGCCCTCGAAGAGGGCACGATCGTCCAGTTCTACGCCCAGGCCGGCAAGTTCGTGAACCTGGCCGACCACGGCGCGAACGACCTCAAGGGCAACTTCCTGCCGTGGAAGTGGGAGCAGGGCACCACCCCGGACGGCGCCGTCCTCGGCCTCGGCACCGACGTCGGCTCGATGGCGCTGTGCTACCGCAGTGACCTGTTCAAGGCCGCCGGCCTGCCGACGGACCGCGAAGAGGTCGGCGCGCTCTGGCCGACCTGGGACCAGTTCATCGCCACCGGCCAGAAGTTCGTCGCCGCCGACAAGAAGCACAAGTTCGTCGACTCGGCGACCAACTTCTACAACGTCGTGCTGATGCAGACCGCGGGCAACGGCACCGGCTACACCTACTACGACAAGAGCAACAAGCTGGTCATCGGCGAGAACCCGGACGTGCGGACCGCGTACGACCTCTCCACCAAGATGATCGCCGCCGGCCTGTCGAACAACCTCCAGTCGTTCTCGAACGAGTGGAACGCCGGCTTCAAGAACGGCACCTTCGCCACCATCGCCTGCCCCGCCTGGATGACCGGCGTCATCAAGGGCCAGGCCGGTGACTCCGCCGCCGGCAAGTGGGACGTCGCGAAGGCCCCCGGCAACGGCGGTAACTGGGGCGGTTCCTTCCTGGCCGTGCCGAAGTCCAGCAAGCACGCCAAGGAGGCCGCCGAGCTGGTGAAGTTCCTGACCAGCGCCAAGGGCCAGACCGAGGCGTTCAAGAAGGTCGGCAACCTGCCGTCGTCGCCGCAGGCCCTGGCCGACCCGGCCGTCGCCGACTCGACCAACGAGTACTTCACCAACGCCCCGGTCGGCAAGATCTTCGCCGCCGGTGCGAGCGAGCTGAAGCCGGTCTACCTCGGCCCGAAGAACCAGGCGGTCCGCACCGCCGTGGAGAACACCCTGCGCGCCGTCGAGCAGGGCAAGCCCGCCGCCGAGCAGTGGCAGGCAGCGCTGAAGAACGGCGAGGCCGCCGGTAAGTGACCGGTCGAACCGACCACGGGTGGCGTCGACAGGCGACTGTCGGCGCCACCCGCGGTGCCCGGTAAGCCCCGGCACCGCCCGCGGCCGGGCTGGCAATCCCCCCGGCGCCGCCCGCGCGGAAGGCCGGTAATCCCCCCGGTGCCGCCCGCGCGGGCGGGTCGCGCCGACCGACGAGAAGGACCGTCGATGAGCCTGGACCTCACCACCGCAGCGCCCCCCGGCGAGGGCGGTGACCCCGCCCGCCCCGCCCGTGCCGAGCGCCGCCGCCCGGCCTCGTTCACCAAGCTGGACCTGAAGTTCTCCCCGTACCTGTACGTCCTGCCGTTCTTCGTGATCTTCGCGGTCTTCAGCGCGTACCCGATCGTCTACACGGTCTGGATCGCGCTCACCGACCGGTCGCCGCTGAACGCCACGATCAGCTTCGTCGGCCTGGACAACTTCGTCGAGCTGCTGACCGACGACCCGCAGTTCTGGAACGCGGTCGTCAACACGTTCGGCATCTTCCTGCTCTCCACCGTGCCGCAGCTCATGCTGGCGCTGGTGCTGGCCAACGCGCTGAACCGGAAGCTGCGGGCGCAGACCTTCTTCCGGATGGCCATCGCGATGCCGATCATCACCTCCACCGCCGTGGTCGCGCTGATCTTCTCGATGATCTACGCCAAGGAGTTCGGCCTCGCCAACTGGCTGTTCGACCTGGTCGGCCTCGACCCGATCGACTGGCGGGCGAACCGTTACGCCTCCTGGTTCGCCATCTCCACCATGGTCGACTGGCGGTGGGTCGGCTACAACGCCCTGATCTACCTGGCCGCCATGCAGTCGATCAGCAAGGACATGTACGAGGCGGCGGCGCTGGACGGCGCGTCGCGGCGTCGGCAGTTCTGGTCGATCACCATCCCGCAGCTCCGCCCGACGATCATCTTCACGCTGATCGTCTCGACCATCGGCGGGTTGCAGCTCTTCACCGAGCCGCTGATGTTCACCAGCGGCGCGGGGGCGCTCTCCGGCGGCTCGGAGGGGCAGTTCCAGACCATCACCATGTACCTGCTCGACGTGATGAACACGCGGTTCCGCTGGGGGTACGCCGGCGCGGTGGCCCTCGTGCTGTTCCTGCTCATCGCGCTGGTGTCGCTGGTGAACTACCTGCTCGCCCGCCGCATCAGTTCCGACAAGTGAGGGTTGCGCCCAGATGACGACCACGACGCTCCGCCCACCCGCGCGCCCGGCCGGTAAGCCGCCGCGCGACGCGCACAAGGCCGACCGGATCTGGAAGGCGACCCCGCTGACCTGGGTCGGCCTGGTCCTCGGCGTGATCCTCTCGCTGTTCCCGTTCTACTGGATGATCGTCATCGCGTCCCGGACGAACGACGCGGCCAACTCCTGGCCGCCGCCGTTCCTGCCCGGCGGCAAGCTCGGCGAGAACATCCAGCGGGTGCTGGAGAACGGTGACGCCAACATCGTCAAGGGGCTGATGAACTCGTTCCTGGTCTCCGGGACGATCACCATCGCCACCGTCTTCTTCGGCTCGCTGGCCGGTTTCGCCTTCGCCAAGCTGCGCTTCCGCGGCAAGAACGCGATGCTGCTGATCATCCTCGCCTCGATGATGGTCCCGATCCAGCTCGGCGTGCTGCCGCTGTACATCCTGATGGCCAAGCTCGAGTGGCTGAACACCATGCCGTCGGTGACGGTGCCGTTCCTCATCGGCGGCTTCGGTATCTTCATGATGCGCCAGTACGCCGAGCAGGCCGTGCCCAACGAGCTGATCGAGGCGGCCCGGGTGGACGGCTGCTCCACCTGGCGCGTCTACTGGCACGTCGTCGTCCCCGCGCTGCGGCCGGCGGCGGCGGTGCTGGGCCTGCTCACCTTCATGGAGCAGTGGAACCAGTTCTTCTGGCCCTTCGTGGTGCTCGCCGACCCGGCCAACCCGACCGTGCAGATCTCGCTGCGCAGCCTCAACACGGCATACTTCGCCGACAACTCGCAGATCTTCGCGGGCACGCTGGTCGCCACGCTTCCGCTGTTCGTCGTGTTCGTCCTGTTCGGCCGCCAGATCATCGGCGGGATCATGGAAGGTGCCGTCAAGTCGTGAGCGATCCGACCCGTCCGCCCGCCGTCGGCGTCCTCGACCAGGGCCCGGCCCTGACCTTCCCGCCCGGCTTCCTGTGGGGTGCCGCCACGGCGGCGTACCAGATCGAGGGCGCGGCCACGGAGGGCGGCCGTACCCCCTCGATCTGGGACACGTTCAGCCACACGCAGGGGCGGACCATCGGCGGGCACACCGGCGACGTGGCCTGCGACCACTTCCACCGGATGCCCGACGACGTACGCCTCATGGCGGAGCTGGGCCTGAAGTCCTACCGGTTCTCGGTGTCCTGGCCGCGCGTGCAGCCGGGCGGCTCGGGCGCGGCCAACGCCGAGGGGCTGGACTTCTACCGGCGGCTGGTCGACGAGCTGCTGGGCCACGGCATCGAGCCGTGGCTGACCCTCTACCACTGGGACCTGCCGCAGCCCCTCGAGGACACCGGCGGCTGGCCGGCCCGGGACACCGCCGGCCGGTTCGCCGACTACGCCCAGCTCGTCGCGGACGCGCTCGGCGACCGGGTGCGCTACTGGACCACGCTCAACGAGCCGTGGTGCTCGGCGTTCCTCGGGTACGGCTCGGGTGCGCACGCGCCGGGGCGTACCGACGGGGCGGACGCGGTCCGGGCCGGGCACCACCTGATGCTCGGGCACGGCCTGGCCGTCCAGGCGCTCAGGGCATCGCGCCCCCAGGCCCAGCTCGGCATCACGGTGAACCTCTACCCGGTGACCCCGGCCACCGACTCGCCGGCCGACGCGGACGCGGCGCGGCGGATCGACGCGCTGGCCAACCGGTTCTTCCTGGATCCGGTGCTACGCGGGTCGTACCCGGCGGATCTCCAGGCGGACCTGGCGCCGGTGACGGACTTCGGGCACGTGCGTGACGGCGACCTGGAGATCATCTCGACGCCGCTGGACCTGGTCGGGGTCAACTACTACAGCCGGCACGTGGTCGCCGCCCCGGTCGAGGGGGAGCAGCCGGAGGCGTACTGGCGGGCGCCGACCTGCTGGCCGGGCAGCGAGGACGTCCGGTTCGTCACCCGGGGAGTCCCGGTGACCGACATGGACTGGGAGATCGACGCCCCCGGGCTCGTCGAGACCCTGGAGCGGGTCCATCGGGAATACACCGACCTGCCGCTGTACGTGACCGAGAACGGCTCGGCGTTCGTCGACTGCGTGGTCGACGGTCAGGTGGACGACGCCGACCGGTTGGCCTACTTCGACTCGCACCTGCGGGCGGCGCACGCGGCGATCGGTGCAGGGGTGCCCCTGCGGGGCTACTTCGCGTGGTCGCTGATGGATAATTTCGAGTGGGCCTGGGGTTACACCAAGCGCTTCGGCATGGTGTACGTCGACTACGACAGCCAGGTCCGCATCCCCAAGTTCAGCGCCAGGTGGTACGCCGAGGTGATCCGACGCAACGGTCTGGCCGCACAATAAGGCACACGGCCAGCCAGTGACGGGCGGTTCCGGTGCCCGTCCCCCCCAACCCCGGGGGCGCGTCGGGCCGCCCATGTCGGAGGAGCAGACGATGACAACGCAGCGCACCCGGTCGCTCGGGCGCCCGACCCTTGACGCGGTCGCCGCGCGCGCCGGCGTCGGGCGCGGCACGGTTTCCCGGGTGGTCAACGGCTCACCCCAGGTGAGCCCGGAGGCCCGGGCCGCCGTGCAACAGGCGATCGCCGAGCTGGGGTACGTGCCGAACCGCGCCGCCCGGGCCCTGGTGACCCAGCGGACCGACTCGGTGGCTCTGGTCGTCTCCGAGTCCGGGGACCGGGTCTTCACCGAGCCGTTCTTCGCCGGGATCGTGCGGGGGATCAGCTCGGGGCTGTTGGAGACCCCGATGCAGCTCTGGCTGGCCATGGCCCAGTCGCCGGTGGAGCGGGAACGCGTGGAGCACCACCTCACCAACCAGCACGTCGACGGCGTCCTGCTGCTGTCGCTGCACGACTCCGACCCGCTGCCCACCCTGCTGGAGGAGCGGGGCCTGCCGACCGTGCTCGGCGGCCGGCCGGCCCGGATGCTCCAGCCGGGCGCGCAGCCCGCGTACTACGTCGACGTGGACAACGTCGGCGGTGCCCGGCACGCCGTGGAATACCTGTTCGCCCGGGGACGGCGGCGCATCGCCACCATCGCCGGCACCCAGGACATGGGCGCCGGACTGGCCCGGTTGACCGGCTACCGGGAGGCCGTCCAGGCCACCGGGGGCGGCCTCAACCCCGACCTCATCTCGTACGGCGACTTCAGCGAGGGCAGCGGGGCAGCCTGCATGCGTCGTCTGCTGGAGGTCTGCCCGGATCTCGACGCGGTCTTCGTCGCCTCCGACCTGATGGCCTTCGGCGCGCTGCGGACGCTGCGCGAGGCCGGCCGGCGGGTGCCGGACGACGTGGCGGTGATCGGCTTCGACGACGCGCCGGTGGCCCGGCAGGCCGAGCCGCCGCTGACCACCGTCTTCCAGCCGGTCGAGGAGATGGGCCGGCAGATGGCCCACCTGCTGGTGTCCCGCATCCGCGGTGAGGACATCCCGACCAACCACATCCTCCTCGACACCCACATGGTCCGCCGCGCCTCCGCCTAGGGCCTGCCTCCGCCACCATCCCGCCGCTCCGAAAACAGGAGATATTGGAAGCAAAGGGCCCCTCTGAAGGCCGGTATTCTCCAAGATCCATCCCGGTTCCCGCTCGTCGTCAGGGCTGCGACCAGTTTCCCGTGGACGGCGCGCCCGCGGACGCTAAGACACGTGCTGCCCTTCTCCCCGCACTTCGACGCAGTCCCCTGGGTGCGGTCCCGCGTCTGATTGATCCGGCCTGGCGCCATCTGTGAAAGGTCCGTGCCGTCAGCCGGTATCTCGGCTCCGCATACCGGCTCCTGAAGTCAGGACCACGCCGGCGCGGGGACGGAGAGAGCTCCGGGGCCGGTTCCTTCGTCGATGGGAGACCGCTGTCATGGCAATCCTCGGTAGCCGCGCCCACCGGGTGGCGCTAGCCCTGTTCGCCGGCCCGGCCCTGGCCGGCCTGCTGGCCGCCACCGCCCTGCCGGCCGCCGCCGGGCCGCTGGCCGCCACCGCCCTGCCGGCCGTGAAGCCGGATCGGATCATGACCGTCACCGACGTCTGGATGAGGGATGTCGCCGCCGACGTCGGCCTCCAGCCGCACTCGGGCACCACGATCTGGGCAAGCCCCGACGTCTTGGTCTGCCCGACCCCGGTGGAGTGCGCGACCAGCCAGTCCCCGGTCGTCGGCATGACCAGCCACATCTTCGTCAAGCTGCGCAATCCCGGGCCGTACGGGTCGGGCACCGACAGCGGGGTGCTGCGGTTCTACCGCACGAGTCCGGGCGGTGGCCTGGCCTGGCCGGCGGACTGGGTGCCGGTGACGTCGGTGAGCGTCACCGTTCCCCCGGGCGTGACGACGGTGACCGTCCCGTGGACCGCCGTGCCCGGCCCCGGTCACTTCTCCCTACTGGCCGTCTGGGACTCCCCGAACGACCCGCTGCCGTTCATGACCACCAACATCGCGACCAACGTCCGGCACAGCAACAACATCGCCTGGCTCGACCTGCTGTCGGTCTGACCTCCCGCCGTTGCTGCCCGGGTACGGGGGTCAGGCCCAGCGGCGCAGCTCGTGCTTGGCCAGGGAGGAGCGGTGGACCTCGTCCGGGCCGTCGGCGAGGCGCAGGGTGCGGGCCTGGGCCCAGAGCCCGGCGAGCGGGGTGTCCTGGCTGACGCCCGCGCCGCCGTGCCCCTGGATGGCCTTGTCGATCACCCACTCCGCCATCGCCGGGGTGGCGATCTTGATGGCCTGGATCTCGGTGCGCGCGCCCTTGTTGCCGACGGTGTCCATCAGCCAGGCGGTCTTGAGCACCAGCAGCCGGGCCTGCTCGATGCGGACCCGGGACTCGGCGATCCACTCCCGCACCACGCCCTGCTCCGCGAGGGGGCGGCCGAACGCGATCCGCTGGTTGGCCCGGCGGCAGAGCAGCTCCAGGGCTCGCTCCGCCATGCCGATCAGCCGCATGCAGTGGTGGATGCGCCCCGGGCCGAGGCGGGCCTGGGCGATGGCGAAGCCCGCCCCCTCCGCGCCGACGAGGTTCTCCGCGGGCACCCGTACCCCCGTGAAGTCGATCTCCGCGTGGCCGCCGTGTGGGGCGTCGCTGTAGCCGAAGACCGTCATCCCGCGCCGCACGGTCACCCCCGGGGTGTCCCGGGGGACCAGGATCATGCTCTGCTGGCGGTGCCGGTCGGCCCCGGGGTCGGTCTTGCCCATCACGATGAAGATCTCGCAGCGCGGGTCCATCGCCCCGGACGACCACCACTTGCGTCCGTCGATCACGTAGGAGTCGCCGTCGCGGACGATCCGGGTGGCGATGTTGGTGGCGTCGGAGGAGGCCACCTCCGGCTCGGTCATGCAGAACGCCGAACGGATCTCGCCGTCGAGCAGCGGACCCAGCCAGCGGTCCCGCTGCGCCGCGGAGCCGAACTCCGCGAGCAGTTCCATGTTGCCGGTGTCCGGGGCGGCGCAGTTGACCGCCTCGGGGGCCAGGTGCGGGCTGCGCCCGGTCAGCTCCGCCAGCGGCGCGTACTGGAGGTTGGTCAGCCCGGCACCGTACCGGGGGTCGGGGAGGAAGAGGTTCCACAGGCCGTGCCGGTGCGCCTCGGCCTTCAGCTCCTCCAGCACGGGGGAACGGGCCCACGGGTCGCCGGCCGCCGCGACCTGCTCGGCGTGCACCGCCTCCGCCGGGTACACGCACTCCTCCAGGAACGTGCCGAGCCGCGCGCGCAGCTTCTCGGTGCGGGCGTCGAACTGGAAGTCCATCACTTCTCCCTGACTGCGCGCAGACCGTGCTCGACCAGCGGAGCGACCATGTCGCCGATCCGGTCGAAACCCCCGCCGAGCGTCTGCCCGAGGGTGTGCCGGTAGTGGATCCCCTCGCAGATCACCGCGAGCTTGAAGCAGCCCAGGGCGACGTGCCAGTGCAGCGGCCCGACATCGACGTCGCCGCGCCCGGCGTACCGCTCGATCAGCTCGCGCCCGGCGGGGAAGCCGGCGCGCGGGCCGAGCCCGTCGGCGACCGGGTTGCCGGCGGCGGCGTCGCTGTCGCCGAGCACGTCCCAGTACGTCAGCAGGAGCCCAAGGTCAGCCAGCGGATCGCCGAGGGTGGCCATCTCCCAGTCCAGCACCGCCCGCACCGCCACCCGGCCGTCGGCGTCGGCTGTCCCGGCTGTCCCGTCAGCGTCGGCTGTCCCGGCTGTCCCGTCAGCGTCGGCTGTCCCGGCTGTCCCGTCAGCGTCGGCTGTCCCGGCTGTCCCGTCGGCGTCGCCGGCGGTGGTGGGGTTGGTGTCGACCACGGCGAGCAGGTTGTCCAGCCGGTAGTCGCCGTGCACGATCCGCCCGGCGTTCGCGCCCTCGGGCACCGAGCCGGCGAGCGCGTCGCGTAGCGCGTCGATCCCGGGCAGCGGGCGGCTGCGGGACTGGTCCAGTTGGCCGGCCCAGCGCCGCACCTGCCGGCCGAGGAAGCCCTCGGGGCGGCCGAAGTCGGCCAGCCCGACGGCCGCCGGGTCGACCGCGTGCAGGTCGGCGAGGGTGTCCATCATCGCCATGGCCAGGTCGCGGCGCTGCCCGGCGGTCAGCGCGTCGGTCTGCGACCGGCTGCGGAACACCTCGCCGTCGACCTTCTCCATCAGGTAGAACGGCGCACCGATCACGGCGGGGTCCGTGCAGAGCAGCAGCGCCGCCGGGACCGGCACGGCGGTCGGGGCGAGCGCCGAGATGACCCGGTGTTCCCGGGCCATGTCGTGCGCCGTGGCGAGCACGTGGCCGAGCGGTGGCCGGCGCAGCACCACCTCCCACCCGGTCGCCGGCTCGCCCGCTCCGTCGCCCGCCTGCGCGCCGGAACCCCCGCCGGTGCGCAGCAGGTAGGTCAGGTTGGACTTGCCGCCGGCGATGAGCCGGGCCCGCAGCGGCGGGGCGGCCAGCTCGGGGCGGTGCACGGCCAGGTGGGCGGCGAGCCGGTCGAGGTCCAGGCCCTTCGGGGCACCCGCGCCCGCACCGGGGCCGGTGCGCGGGTCGACGACGGCCGGATCGGTCATCCGACTAGTTGATGGCAGCTCACGCGCCTTGTCAAGGCGGGATTTTCCCCCGGGACACGGCACGGCAACAGGGACGAAATGGTCAACGGGCAGGCTGGTGCCCAGCCTGCCGGCCGCCCTGCGCCGGCCTGCCGAGCGGAGGGACGATCATGTTGCTGAGAGTTCGGGTGACCCTGCCGGACCGCCCCGGCACCCTCGGCCAGGTGGCCCGCACACTCGGCGTCTCCGGTGCCGACATCGTCCAGGTCGTCGTCCTGGAACGGCTCGGCGGGCGGGCGGTCGACGACTTCACCGTGGTGTGGCCGGGCGCCTCCCGGGTCGAGCGGCTGCTGGCCGGCCTGGCCGCCATCCCCGGCGTACGGGTGGACGGCGTCTGGCGGGCGATCGGCGCGCCGACGACCACCGGCCAGGATGCCGAGCTGCTGGCCCAGGTCGCCGGCAACCCGGCCGACGGCCTGGCCACCCTGGTCGACGCGGTGCCGGGGCTGCTCGCCGCGGACTGGTCGGTGGCGGCGGTGGTCCCGCTGGACTGGGCCTCGCGTACCGGCAGCGGGGGTGGCGACGCCACGGTGGCGCACGCGAGCTGGCGGGTGCCGGTCCCGCCGCAACTGCCCGAGATCACCCCGCTGCGGGCCCGCGCGATGACCGCCGTCAACGGCACCCACTACGCGATCGCGCCGTTCGGCCGGGCCGGGCTGGTGCTGGTGGTGGCCCGCGACCAGACCGAGGCGCTGAGCCCCGCCGCGTTCCACTCCACCGAGGTGGACCGGCTAGCCCAACTGGTCCGGGCCAGCGCGGTGATCCTCGGTGACCGGCTGGACCTGGTGGGTGCGCCGCCGGTGGTGGCCGGCGGCTGAGACTGTCGGGCCCCGGTGCGGGGTCCGTCAGCCGGAGTCGGGCCCCGGTGCGGGGCCCGCCCGGCGGCACCAGTGCGGACCCGGCCGATGCGGCCGGGTCCGCACTGTCGTTCTCCCGCACGTCGCCGACCCGGCGTGTCGCGGGTCACCACCTGTGGCGCTGGTCATGCGCACGGTTCCCGCGCCGTCACCACCGGGCAACGGGCCCGCAACAGCCGGCCGGCATCGTCGTAGGCGGGTGAAGGGAGAGACAACCATGGCGCTGTGGCGAATCCGAGCCACCGTGGACGACCGGCCGGGCTACCTGTCGGTCCTCACGGCGAGCCTCGCGTTGCGCGGGGTCAACATCCTCACCGTGCAGGTGCACACCACCGAGGTCGGCGCGGTCGACGACTTCCTCGTCGACGCGCCGGACACGCTCGACGAGGCGGAGCTGATCGCCGCCGTGGAACGGGGCCGGGGCCGGGACTGCTGGGTGGCGCGCAGCGAGGCGCGTGGCCTCGCCGACCAGCCCACCCGGGTGCTCGGCCTGGCCACCCGGCTGGTCCGCGACCCCGACGAGGCGGGGGAGGCGCTGCGGGCGCTGCTCGGTGCCGACGAGGTCACCTGGCGGCCCGCGGCCGTCGCGGGGGGCATCGCCGGCACGACGATGGCCCTGCCCGACCCCACCGGTGGGTCGTACGAGCTGCGCCGGGCCGCGCCGAGCTTCACCCCGGCCGAGTACGCCCGCGCCCAGGCGCTCGCCGAACTGGCGGCGACGGTGGGCCGGCGGGCCGCCGATCAGGTCACCCTCGTCCTGCCCGACGGCGCGGAGGCGGTCGTCCGGCCAGCGGTCGCCGGCGACCTGGCCGGCGTACTGGAGCTGCACCAGGCCTGCTCGGCGCGCACCCTGCACCGTCGCTACCTCGGCGGGGCGGCGCTGCCCGTGCCGGCCCGGCTGGGTCGGCTGCTGGAACCGGCCCAGGGCCTGACCCTCGTCGCGACGGCGGCCGGCTTCGGCTCCGCGGCGGCCGGTTCCGATGGGACGGTTTCCGGTGCGGGCAGGGCTGCGGCCGGCCCCGACGGCGCGGTGGCCGGTTCGGGCTGGGCGGCGGAGCCGGTCGTCGCGATGGCGAACCTGCTCACCGAGGGCGACGAGGCTGAGGTGGCGCTACTGGTGCGCGACGACTGGCAGCGGCGCGGGATCGGCACGGCCCTGCTGCGCCGGCTGGTGCGGCACGCCGAGCGGGCCGGCCTTGCGGCCCTGGTGCTGCACGTCCAGGCGGAGAACACGCCGATGCTGCGTACCCTGCGCCGGCTCGCCCGGCCGATGGCGACGGAGCTGGACGGCTCCCTGGTCACCGTCAGCCTGCCGGTGACCGCCGCCGTGGCCGGGCTGGTGCCGGCCCGGAGCCGCCACCGCTGACCGCGCCCGGTTCGAGCTGCGCCGGGCACCTCGGGCGGGGGTACGAGCAGGATCCAGCCGTCGCCCGGACAACGGGGTGGTCGGCGCACGTAGCCCAGGGCTGCGGCCCAGAGCCGGCCCGCCCGTTCGCGGTCGGACACTCCGAGGGAGAGCCTGGCCCGAGGCTCGCGGCGGTGGGGTCTTCCCAAGTGCGCAATCCGCTGGATACATTGTCGAGCATCCATGGGAGCGCTCCCGCGCCTCCTCGGAGACCCCACCACCCGCCTCCGCCGGCCCCGACCCCTCAGACGCCGTCCCGCGTCCGGTCGGGGCCGCCGGGCGCCATCCGCCAGGAGCTCGCAGATGCGTCACCCGAACCGGCCGTCCCGGCCGTCGCGCGGCCGACCCTGGCTGCGCCGCCTGCTCGCCGCCGGCGCCGCCCTGGCCAGCGGCCTCGCCATGGGCGTCGTCGCCCCGCAGGCCGCGCCCGTCGCCGCCGCGCCCGCCTTCAACTACGCCGAGGCGTTGCAGAAGTCCCTCTTCTTCTACGAGGCGCAGCAAGCCGGCAAGAAGCCGGCCTGGAACCGGGTCTCCTGGCGCGGCGACTCGGCGCTCACCGACGGCGCCGACGTCGGGGTGGACCTCACCGGCGGCTGGTACGACGCCGGCGACCACGTGAAGTTCGGCTTCCCGATGGCGTTCAGCGCCACCATGCTCGCCTGGGGCGCGGTCGAGTACCGCGACGGGTACGTCGCCTCCGGGCAGCTCACCCACCTGCTGAACAACCTGCGCTTCGTCAACGACTACTTCGTCAAGGCGCACCCCGCCCCGAACGTCCTCTACGGGCAGGTCGGCAAGGGCGACGACGACCACAAGTGGTGGGGCCCGGCCGAGGTGATGCCGATGGCGCGTCCCGCGTACAAGATCGACTCAAGCTGTGGTGGCGCGGACCTCGCGGGGGAGACGGCGGCGGCGATGGCCGCCTCGTCGATGGTGTTCCGGCCCACCGACGCCGCCTACGCCGACAAGCTGCTGACCCACGCCAAGCAGCTCTACACGTTCGCCGACACGGTGCGCAAGAGCTACCACGAGTGCATCACCGACGCGACCAGCTTCTACAGGTCGTGGAGCGGGTGGCAGGACGAGCTGGTCTGGGGCGCGATCTGGCTGCACCGGGCCACCGGTGACGCCGCCTACCTGGCCAAGGCCGAGAGCGAGTACGACAAGCTCGGCACCGAGCCGCAGTCGACCACCCGGTCCTACAAGTGGACGATCGCCTGGGACAACAAGCAGTTCGGCGCGTACGTGCTGCTGGCCAACCTGACCGGCAAGCAGAAGTACGTCGACGACGCCAACCGGTGGCTCGACTACTGGACGGTAGGCGTCGACGGCGCGAAGGTGAACTACTCGCCCGGCGGGATGGCGGTGCTCGACTCCTGGGGCGCGCTGCGCTACGCCGCCAACACCGCGTTCGCCGCGCTGGTCTACAGCGACAAGACCACCGACGCCACCCGCAAGGCGCGTTACCACGACTTCGCCGTCCGGCAGATCAACTATGCGCTCGGCGACAACCCGCGCAAGTCCAGCTACCAGATCGGGTTCGGGGCCAACGCGCCGAAGAACCCGCACCACCGTACGGCGCACGGCTCCTGGTGGGACAGCCAGACCGTGCCCACCGAGACCCGGCACGTGCTCCACGGCGCGCTCGTCGGCGGCCCGTCGTCGGCCAACGACGCCTACACCGACAGCCGGTCCGACTACGTGATGAACGAGGTCGCCACCGACTACAACGCGGGCTTCACTTCCGCCCTGGCCCGGCTCACCTCCGAGTACGGCGGCACCCCGCTCGCCGGCTTCCCCACCGCCGAGACGCCGGACATCGACGAGCTGACCGTGGAGACCACGGTGATGCAGGCCGAGCCCCGGGCCACCGGGCTCAAGGCGATCGTCTACAACAAGTCGGCGTTCCCGGCCCGCGCGCTGACCAACGGGAAGTTCCGCTACTACTTCCGCCCCGAGGGCAGCGCCGCCGTCCAGGTCACCCCCGGCTACACCCAGGGCTGCCCGTCGCCGTCGGCGGCCAAGCAGCTCAGCGGCGACATCTGGTACGTCGAGGTCGACTGCACCGGGCACACCATCGTCCCGGCCGGCCAGTCGCAGCACCGGATGGAGGTGCAGTTCAAGATCGGCGTGCCGGAGGGCGGCACCTGGGACCCGACCAACGACCCGTCGTACCAGGCCACGGCCGGGCCGAACAAGAAGGTGACGCTCTACGCCGGCAGCACCCTCGTCTGGGGCGCGGAGCCGACCTCGACGCCGTCGGACACCACCCCGCCGACCGCCCCCGGCACCCCGGTGGTCTCCGCGATCAGCCCCACCTCGGCCACGCTGACCTGGCCCGCGTCCACCGACACCGGGGGCAGCGGCCTGGCCGGCTACGACATCACCCAGGAGATGATCGGCAGCGACGCGCTCATGCTGCACCGCACCACCACCAACAGCCTGACCCTGACCAACCTCTCGGCCGCCCGCAACTACCGGTTCTGGGTACGCGCCCGCGACGGCGCCGGCAACACCTCGCTGTCCTCGCCGGTGCTCGCGGTGGCCACGCCGGCCGGGACCGGGTCGGACACCACCGGGCCGAGTGTGCCCGGCGCCCCGACCGCGTCCAACGTCACCTCGACCGGGGTCACCCTCAGCTGGGGGCCGTCGACCGACAACGTCGGGGTGGCCGGCTACCAGGTCTGGAAGGTCACCTGGCCGCTGCACTCCGTCGTCGCCACGGTCGCCGGCACCAGCCACACGGTGACGGGGCTGACCCCGGACACGTCGTACCCGTTCTACATCGTGGCGGTGGACGCGGCCGGCAACCCGTCGGTCACGTCGCCCAGCGTCTCGGTGCGGACCCTCCCCGGGGCGTCGCCCACCCCGACGCCCACCCCGACGCCCACGCCCACCCCGACGCCCCCGGCCGGGTCCTGCAAGGTCGCGTACGCGACCAGCGACTGGAGCACCGGCTTCACCGCGAACATCACGATCACCAACACCGGCTCGACGGCGCTCAACGGCTGGAGCCTGGCGTTCACCTTCCCGAACGCCGGACAGAAGGTCACCCAGGGCTGGTCGGCCAACTTCACCCAGACCGGCACCGCCGTGACCGCGTCGAACGCCCCCTACAACGCCGCGCTCGCGCCTGGCGCGTCGGCGACCCTGGGCTTCAACGGCACCCACACCGGCACCAACCCGAAGCCCACCGCCTTCACCCTCAACGGTTCCCCCTGCACGCTGGCCTGACGTTCTGCTGAATCTTGGACGGTTACTGTCTCGTGTGGACGGTAACCGTCCAAGATCTTCGCGCGCGTGCACGTGGGTGGCGCGCTCGCGGTTCAGCCGGGGCGCGGACTGTGGCAAGCCGCACAAGGTCCGCCCCCGGTCCCGTCGGCCCCGTACTCACCGGCACTCGTGTCGAGCTGAGGATGAGGAGCTGACCATGAACGGACGCAGGAACCGAACACGGTGGCGGCGGCCGGTGGCCCTGGCGGCGGCTGGAGCGCTGGTGGCCGCCGGGCTGGCGATCGCGCCGCTGACCTTCGCCGCCGAGGCCCCGCGCAACGCCTGCCCGGACCTGGAGATCATCGGGGCCCGGGGCACCACCGAACGCCCCGGCCTCGGAATCGTGCTCACCCCGCTGGCCCAGCAGATCACCCGGCAGGCGCCGCAGACCGTCCGCACCATGGCGCTGGACTACCCGGCCTCGTTCAACTACACGTCGAGCGTCCGGCAGGGCGTCACCGAACTCCAGTCGGTCATGGCGGCGACCGTGGCCGCCTGCCCCGGCACCCGGTTCGTGCTGATGGGCTACTCGCAGGGCGCCGACGTGGTCGGCGACGCGCTCGCCGGTATCGGCAGCCGGTCCCGGTTCGGCGCGCGCGGCTCCGCCCCGCTGCCCGTCGACCTCGGCGCGCGGGTCTCCTCCGTGCTGCTCTTCGGCGACCCGACCTTCACCGCCGGCGAGCCCTTCAACGTCACCGACGGGCGGGCCTCCGGCATCTTCGCCCGCGGCGCGGGCAGCCTGAACGCCTTCGCCGCCCGCGTCCAGTCCTACTGCAACGCGGGTGACCGGTTCTGCCAGGGCGGGCCCAGCCTGGCGGCGCACCTCAACTACCAGGGGTTCCGCAACCAGGCCACCCAGTTCGTGGCGGCAAGGGCCGCTGCGGCTCCCGCCGGGGGTTGATTCCGACCGGGGCACCGTAGCGGCCGGCCGCCCGGAGCGGGCGTGTCCGCGCCGGTGCCCCGGGGCGGTCACCGCAGCGGTGACGGTCGCCGCCCCGGGTCCGCGCGGCCTCGGCCGCGCGGCGTACGGCTCACTCGCCGGGGATGAGCTGGAGGAACTCGTAGTGGATCTCGACCCAGTTCTCGCCCTCGGTGAGCCGGAGATGGTTCTCGTTCCCGCAGAACGTGCCGAACGGGGTCAGCCAGTCGTTGTGGCCGCTGCTGTCCGACTCCTCCACGTTGACATAGAAGCATGGCTGGGCGTTGGAGCCGACGCGCAGGGGCGCGAGCACGGTCGGCGGGATCCAGTGACTCATGGTCGGCGGGTTGTGGCTGCTCTGTTCCCACAGCGAGTACGCCGATCCGCCGCCGGGGCTGACCTTGATGAAGCCGTACGGCTCGGGGTCCCCGGCGTCGCCGGGGTTGCCGAAGTCGACGCGCGTGACGTGGTAGAGAAACTGGTACGGGCTGGTCTGACACGGGATCGACGTCGCCCAGGACAGGCAGGGCCGGACCAGTCGTTGCACCGCGTAGTACATGGTGATGGTGCCGTCGTCGCCCCGGAACGTGCCGACCCCGCCGGTGCCGCACACGTCGCTGACCTGTGAGCTCAGGTCGTCGTCGCCGTTGCTGCTGTCGGACTCCCGCACGCTGGCGTGGAAGCAGAACACCCCGGTGTCGCTGTCGACGACGGCCCGGGCGTCGGTCAGCGGCACCCGCACGACGTGCGGGATGTCGTGGTCGGCCTGCTGCCAGGCGGTGCGGATCGGCGTGCCTTGGCCGTCGACGAGCGAGACCGACCCGTAGGGCTCGAAGTCCGACCCGGCGTCACCGGGGTTGTCGAAGACCAGCTCCTCGACGGTGACGAGGAACCGGCCGCCGGTGGGCGGGCAGGCCTCGTTCTCCGTCGCGGCTGCGGCGAACGGCTTCCGGCCGCAGTTCTCGTAGTGCAGAACGGCGACCAC
>NZ_JBHUVA010000097.1:0-21063 GCF_042670805.1 Micromonospora sp. NPDC057141
CCGTGGGGCCCCGCCCCCCGGCCCCCGCCCCCCTCGGCACCACCACGATCACCGACCCAACGTCGAGCGCAACCCCACGCGCACCAACGCCGCGTGCAACTGCTGAGACAACGCCACCAACTCCCGCGCCGTCTCCGCCGCCCGCGCCCGCGCCGCCGGATCACTCTGCCGCACCAACGGCGCCACCAACTGCGCGAACAAACCCACCTCCCGGTCCGCCGCCGTCCGGTAACCCCGCAGGTGCCGAGGCTCCAGCCCGTACGCCGCCAGACCCGCCACCGCCCGCGCGATGATCAACGCGTCCCCGTCGTACCAACCCGGCGGATCGGACACCAACACCCCGAGCCGCTCCAACTCGCCCAACGTCGACTCGTCGATCCCGCTGCGCGCGACCAGATCAGAGCGGCCCAACCGCACCTGGGCCGAATCCACCGGCTGCTCCGCCGCAGCGGAACGACCCGGCACCTCACCGCCCGGGCCCACCGCCACCAGCGTCGGCCGCGACGGCGCCGGCCCATCCGCCGACACGTCCCACTGCGCCAACTGCTCACGGATCACCCGCAGCGGGAGGTACTGGTCCCGCTGCGCGGTCAGCACGAACCGCAACCGCGCCACGTCGTCCCAGCTGTACTTCCGGTAACCCGCAGCGGTGCGCTGCGGCTCGACGAGACCCTCGGCCTCCAGGAACCGCAACTTCGAAATCGTGACGTCGGGAAACTCCACCCGCAACTGCCCCAGCACCTCGCCGATGCTCATCAGCGGTTGCGCGCGGGCCGCTCCGGGCGGCGTCGAAGCCGCAGGCTCGTTCACCCCCGGCCGGCCTCCTCCTCCGGACGCGGGCCGGCGATGAACACCACCCGGAACTTACCGATCTGCACCTCGTCACCATTGCTCAACGTGGCCGCCTCGACCCGCTCCCGGTTCACGTACGTGCCGTTCAGGCTGCCCACGTCCCGCACCGTGAACGTCCCGCCGTCGCGGTGGAACTCCGCGTGCCGACGCGACACGGTCACATCGTCCAGGAAGATGTCACTGTCCGGATGCCGGCCACTCGTCGTCACATCATGATCCAGCAGGAACCGGGCGCCCGCGTTCGGACCCCGACGAACCACCAGCAGCGCCATACCCGGCGGCAACGAACCGGACATCCGGCTCGGCACCACATCGGTGTCCGGCCCTTCCAGCACTTCGTCGAGCGAACCGAGATTGAGCGTCGAAGTGACGTCGAGCGGGGGGAACTCGTCGTCTGGCCGCGTCATGGGACCACCTCACGGATCTGTTTCGCGTCGGCGTCGGGTGATTCGGGTCTGGCCGCCGGGCAGTACACCCGGCGGCTGGCTCCCCGTGCCCGGAAAGGCAATTCCGCAACGCTCAACTTATGGGTTCTCGGTCGACTGGGCGAGCCTAGCCAGCGCCGAAATGCAGGGCAACCGGACGCGCGGCACGAACACCACACGCCCCCAGGGGCACTCAGCTCTCGGTGAGCTCGCGATACGCCCCGGCGGTCAGCAGCCCGTCCACCGCCGCCGGATCAGCCGGCGTGATCTCCACCAACCAACCCGCACCGTACGGATCAGAGTTGATCACCTCCGGAGTGTCCACCAACGCCTCGTTCCGCGCCGCCACGACCCCGCTCAGCGGGGCGTAGATCTCGGACACGCTCTTGGTCGACTCGATCTCACCCAACGAGTCGCCCGCAGCCACCTCCGCGCCCTCCTCGGGCAACTGGACGTAGACGATGTCACCCAGCGCGTCCTGCGCGAAGTGCGTGATGCCGACCCGGACCGCGCCCGAACCGTCACCCGCCACCCACTCATGCTCAGCGGTATACCGCAGATCCTCAGGAATCACCAGACGCGTCCTTCGTCGTCGTACCGACCATCGGGTGCACCGGCGGACCGGCGCGGGCCGTACCGATCAGGAGACCGGACGGGCGTGCTCCAACTTCACGGGCGCGTGCAGCGCCGACACGTCGGCCACCTCACGATCCTCGACGATCACGTTACCGCCGTCACCGGCGACCGACGCGGCCACCCCGCCCGGAATCTTCAACGCCGTCGCCATCGTCGTCGGATCACCGATCACCGTGATCGTGAACGGACCCGACAACCGACGCCCGTCGACCACCAGATCACCGCCGGAGCCGTCCAGGAAGTACGTCGACGCGATGATCCGCACCGCTGCGCCGTCGCCACCCGAGATCTGCATCGCCTCCGCGCCCGCACCCCGCAGCTCCTGCACCGCGTCCAACACCCGGTACGCCGAGATCGGCTTCGCCCCGGCCTCGAAGCGCACGCTCAGCCCCGGCCCCCGCGCCGGCAGCGTCCCCGCCAGGATGCCCAGCTCGTCGGCCCGCCGCGTCGCCTCCTCCAGCGCCGCCTGCCGGCCCTGCTCCCCCGAACGCAACTGCCGCTGGCTCTCCTCCAACGCCTCGATGTCCTGCCGCAGCCGCTTGTCCCGCGAATCCAGATCCGAGAAGATCCGCACCAGGTCCTCCTGCCGCGTCGCCGCCGACGTCGGATCCGTCGACGTCGTGCGCAACTGCACCACCAGGGTGAACCCCAGCAGACCCAGCAACAACGCGATCATCGCACCCGCCGACGTGAACCGTCGCGCCACCACGGCCGTACCCGCCGACGGCGGCGGGGCCGTGCCCGCCGACGGTGCCACCGACGACAGATCCACCGTCGCCGCGTCACCGGCATCCGCGATGTCCGGCGCCGGCGGCGACTCCCGCCGCGACGGTTCATCGTCGGGCACCAACGGCGAGATCTCGTCGGAATCCGGCGCCCCCGGCCGCGGATCAGGCTCGCCGGCCCGCCCCGGAACCGCCGGCTGCGGCCACCCCGTGCCCGTCTCGGTCTGCTCCTCGCTCATCGCCTACGAACCTACGCCCGGAACAGGTGGCGACGGATCGCCGCCACGTTGCCGAAGATCCGCACCCCGAGCACCACCACCACGCCGGTCGACAACTGCCCACCCACGCCCAACTGGTCACCCAGATACACGATCAGACCCGCCACCAGCACGTTCGAGATGAACGACACGACGAACTGCTTGTCGTCGAAGATCCGGTCCAGCTTCGCCCGCACCCCGCCGAACACCGCGTCCAACGCCGCCACCACCGCGATCGGCAGATACGGCTGCAACGCCGCGGGAACCGTGGGATCGAGGTACACCCCGAGCACCACCCCGGCGAGCAACGCCAGCACCGCGATCATCGGCCACCTCCGGAAGGACTGGGAGACGAACCAGAGCCGGACGGCTCAGGACCGGACGAACCCTCGACACCCGAACCCGACACGGACGGACCCGGACTGACCGAAGGCTCGGCGTAGCGTAGCCGTGGCTCCGGTGCCGCCGGCAGCGTGAGGTCGTCCACCTCGCGGACCTGGAACGACAGCCCCACCGAATCCACCAGCTCCCGCATCAGGAACGCCGCCCGGCTGTCGTCGAACCGCTCCCGCAGCGCGCCCGGCCCGATCGCCGACACCTCGTACGGCCCCGTCACCGGCCGGAAGTCCACCAGGATCGCCGCGCCCGCCGACCGGATCGTCGACGTCGCCGTCAACCGCTGACCGTTGATCGCCACCGCCTCCGCGCCCGCCGCCCACAGATCGTTGGCCACCTTCTGCAGATCCGTGTACAACACCCGCGGCGGCCCGCCCTCGGAGCCGGTCCCCGCCCCGTCGTCCTTCGGCGGCGCGTCCGCCAACCGCACCACCACACCGTCACCACGCACCCGCCCCAGACCGGTGCCCGCCTCCAACCGCCGCAACCGCGACGCCTGCGAGCCGCTCAGCGCCGCGTCGCGCTGCCGGCCGACCTCCTCCCGCAACCGGTCGGCCCGCACCGCCAACTCGTCGGTCTCCGCCTCGCGCTCCTTGATCTGCGCCACCAGGCCCGCCCGTGCCTTGCTGCGCCCCGGCTCCTCCGCCAGTGTCTGCCGGTAGGCCACCGCGAACAGGAAACCCAACGCCACGATCACCACCAGGCTGACCGACCGCGCCGACCCGCTGCGCCACCCCGACGGCGGCGTCTCCCGGCGCCGGGCCGCCGCGTCCGCGTACCCCGGATCCAGCGGATTGCTGAACAGCTCGGTCAGGAAGTCCGGCGCGTACACCCGGGCCGCCGGACCACGGCCCTCCCCGGCGTCGGGTCGCCGCTGCTGCGGGCCCGTCATGCCGCCGCCCCCGCCACCGGGGACCGCGCCGCCCGCACCAGCCGCGCCGCCTGTACCACGTAGAGCGCGCCGGCCGCCCAGTAGAGCACCAGGCCCCACCAGGCCAGCCCCCAGCCGATCGCCCCGGCCACCGTCGCCGTGACCGCCGACGTGACGTGCGCCAGCAACAGGATCGGGAAGGCGGCCAGCAGCAGGAACGTCGCCGTCTTGCCGACGTAGTGCACCGGCAGCGGCCCGTACCGGTGCCGGCGCAGCACCCCCAGCGACCCCAGCAGCAGCGCCTCCCGGGCCAGCAGCGCCACGGTGAACTGCCACGGCACCACCTCGCGGGCGGTGAACGCCAGTAGGGTCGCCAGGATGTAGAGCCGGTCGGCCAGCGGGTCCAGCAGCTCGCCCAGCCGGCTGACCTGCCGCAGCCGGCGGGCGACCCAGCCGTCGACCCAGTCCGTGGTGCCGCCGAGCGCCAGGACCACCACCGCGGCCACGTCGGCGTGCGCGACCAGCAGCAGATAAAGGAAGAGCGGCACACCGAGCAGCCGGACGAAGCTGATCAGGTTGGGCAGGGTGAGGACGCGGTCCCCGGTCGGCGCGGCGCCCGGGCCGCCGGTCTCATCCGGGGGCAGGGCCCCCGCCGGCCGACGCGACACCGAACCTCCCTCCGCAGCACGGTCCGGCGCCGTCGACGGGCGCTGCGGAGAGACGTGCGCGTTGCCGGGCCGGCCGCCGCCGGCGCCCCTCGGATCCCGGGCTGGGACCTCCCCTGGTGCGGCCCCCGATCGCGAGACCAGGGGCCGGTGAGTTGCGCTGCCACTATATCGGGCCCGCCTGCGGCTCCCGGCGGCCCGCGCTCGCCTCGCCGGGGCAGCCGCGCCTTTGTGGCTCAGCTCACGTCGCGCCGCCCCGTGGGTCGGCCACCCGGCGCAGCAGCCCGATCGCCTCCAGCCGGTCGCACAGCCGGCTCGCCGCCGACGGCACCACGTCGAGCAGCTCGGCCAGGCCGTTGACGTTGGTGCGCGGGCGGGCGCTGATCAGCGACAGCACCCGCAGCTGCGTGGGTGAGACGGTCAGCTGGTGGCAGGACCCCGCCGGGTCGAGCACGCGCACGAGTGCCTCGGCGGTATCGCCTCGGCGGCGGCCGGCCAGCCGCGATACTGGCCACGGGCGCACGGCGGAGGAGGTACGGCGGTGAACGCGGCCAACGGCGCGGCGGTGGTGGTCGGGGTGGACGGCTCGCAGTCGTCCCTGCGGGCCGTGCGGCTCGCCGCCGCAGAGGCGGCCCGCAGGAACCGGCCGCTGCGGATGGTGCACGGCTTCATCTGGCCGCTGCTGCGCGTGCCGCTCGGCCCGGCGGCCGGCAGCCCGCCCGGCGCCGGACTGCGCCAGCAGGCCGAACAGCTCGTGGCCGACGCCGTCGCCGAGGCCGAGAAGGCCGCGCCGGACGTCAGGGTCACCGGGGAGATCATCGACGGGGAGGCGGCCGCCGTGCTGGTCGGCGAGTCCCCCACCGCCGTGCTGATCGTCGTCGGCGACCGGGGGCTGGGCGGGTTCGCCGCGCTGGTGCTCGGCTCCGTGGCGGTGCAGGTCGCCGCGTACGCCGACTGTCCCGTGCTCGTGGCCCGCGGCGCGGCGCGCGCGGGCGGGCCGGTCGTGGTCGGGGTGGACGGCTCCGCGCTGTCGCGGGCGGCCGTGGAGTTCGCCGCCGAGGCCGCGGCGGCACGCGGCGTCGCGCTGCGGGCGGTGCACGCCTACCGGCACCCCGCCTCCGCCGGGCCCGGCGACATGCAGCCCCTCGTGTACGACGAGGACCGCCTGCGCGGCGAGCAGGAGAGGGTGCTGGCCGACTCCCTCGCCGGGGTCGGCGAACGCTGGCCCCGGGTGCCCGTCGAGGCGGTGGTCGTGCGCCGGCGGCCCGTCGCGGCGCTCACCGACGCCGCGCGCGACGCCCAGCTGGTGGTGGTCGGCGGGCGCGGCCACGGCGAGTTCACCGGGCTGCTCCTCGGCTCGGTCAGCCACGCAGTGCTGCACCGCGCCGACTGCCCCGTCGCCGTGGTGCGCGCCCCGGCCTGACCGGTGGCCGGCGGGGGACGGTTGGCCCCGGCGCAGGCGGGTAGACGACGTGCGCCAACGGCCCCACCACCGCAGGAGGCGGCGATGCCAGGACCGCGACCGGGCAGCAACGCGTACGACAAGGAGCGGGCGCGGCTGCGCGACCTGATCGAGAACTCCGGACGGGCAGCCGATTCCGAGGCCAACCGGGTCGCCAACCGGATCCTGCAGGACGACCGGGGACAACGCGGCGTCGTGCGGGGCGAACGGACGTACGGCCCGAAGGGCGAGCGCGAACCGGGCGACCCGAAGTGAGCCGGACGCCACTGGTCGACGGTGCCGTCGCCGGCGCGGTCGGCAGCGTCGCGCTCAACATGGTCAGCTACGTCGACATGGTGCTGCGCGCCCGACCGGCGAGCAGCACCCCCGAGGAGAGCGCCCGGCGCGTGGCCGTGCTGACGCACGTGGACCTGGGCCCCGAGGACCGGGCGGCCAACCGCCGCGCGGGCCTCGGGCCCCTGCTCGGGTACGGGCTGGGCATCGCCGCCGGCGCCGCGTTCGCCCTGCTGGCCGGGCGGCGGCGTGCTCCCCTGCCGGTGGCGGTGCTGCTGCTCGGCGGGGGCGTGATGGCCGCCTCGGACGCGTCGATGACGGCGCTGGGGGTGACCGACCCGCGCCGGTGGAGCCGCACGGACTGGCTGTCGGACGTCGTGCCGCACCTGGCGTACGGGATGGCGGCCGCAGCCACCTGGAACCGGCTGCGGCCGCCCTCGTCGCGGCGGGGCTAGCCGCCGCTCCCGGCTTACCCCGCCCGCAGCACCCCCATGCCCACGTCCAAGTGCAAGGAAGGGCCCCCTGTCAACGCTTTCTGTTGTACAAGGGTCCTCTCCTAATCACGCGCATCACGCGCGCGCCGCACGGGTGGCCGGCGGCCCCGTGGGTATCCCAGGGGACGTGGCAGACGATCGGAGGACCGCACGGGTGCTGCTGGAGCAGCAGGGCCGCACGTACGCGCAGGAGGCGGGCATCCGGCTCGCCGACCGGCCAGGCCCGCTGTACCAGCTGCTGGTGCTGGCCACGCTGCTGAGCACCCGGATCCGGGCGGGCGTGGCGGTGGCGGCGGCCCGGGAACTGTTCGCCTCCGGCTACCGCACCCCGCAGGCGATGGAGGCGGCCAGCTGGCAGGCGCGGGTCGACGCGCTGGGCAGGGGGCACTATCGCCGCTACGACGAGCGGACCGCCACCATGCTCGGCACCGGCGCGCGGCTGTGCCTGGACCGCTGGCACGGCGACCTGCGCCGGCTGCACCGGGAGGCTGGCGGGACGCCGGCCGCGCTGCGGCGGCTGCTCACCGAGTTCCCCGGCATCGGGCCGACTGGTGCGGACATCTTCCTGCGCGAGGCGCAGTCCGTCTGGCCCGACGTGCGCCCGTACGCCGACCGGCGGGCTCTGGCCGGCGCCGGGCTGCTGGGGCTGCCGGCCGACCCGCGCGGGCTGGCGGGGCTGGTCGACGGGGCGGAGTTCGGGCGGCTCGCCTCGGCGCTGGTCCGGGTGGCTCTCGACGAGGACTCCGCGCGGGAGGTGGCCCGCGCCGCCGCCCGCTGAGAGACCGCCGCCGAGGGCACGGCGGGGGCCTACTTGGCCGCGGTGTCGCTCGGCTTGGTCAGGTGCCAGGCGAGCGCGGCGGCCAGCACCGCGAGTATCACCACGCCGCCGGACACGCCGCTACCCTCGTCGGCGCTGCGGCCCTTGCCGCCGAAGTAGATGACCGCGAGGCCGGCGAGCACCGCCACGACCGTGCGCATTCCCCGGTCCTTCACCCCCCGCACGGTACGGAGCCCCACCGCCACCGAGATGGACAAACAAGTCTTTTCACCCACCCGAGGGGGTGTCGGTCAGTCGGTTTCCAAGTCGTCGAGGGAGATGGCGTGGGTCATCAGCCAGCGGGCCAGGGCGGCCATCCCGAACAGCCACAGCGGGGCCGACTCGGTGGGGCCGTTCGTGGCGAAGACGGCGAAGCGCAGGTCCGGTGCCCGATACGCCTCGATCCGCCATCGGTGGCTCTTGTCCCGCCAGACCGCCGAGGGGTCCATGACCGCCACGCTAGGCGACCTGTCGCCCGGAGGGGCCCGAAACCCGCCCCCGGTCAGCCGGGGATCAGCGCGCCGCCGAGCAGCCCGCGCAGGGCGGCCACCGCGAGGGACAGCCCCAGGCCGGCCAGCAGGGTCCAGCCCAGGCCGGCCCACCCCGACCGGCGGTCCGCGACGGGCAGCGCCATCCCTTGCCGGTACGGCTGCCGCGCGGGCGGCCGCCACCGTTCCCGGTACAGCCAGGCGAGCACGCCCACCCCGAACGGCAGCGAGCCCAGCCAGAACCAGAACCAGCGGGTGCCGGCGACCGGGTCGGGGCCGACGACGAGCATCGCCAGCCAGCCCAGCACCACGGCGGCGGCGGTGATCCGGTGCGCGGGCGCCCCGGCGCTCTGCCAGGGCCGCGCGAGCCGGGCCAGCCGGTCGTCCTCGCCGCCGGGCGTCGACTCCGGGCCGACCGGCGGCACCCCCACGTCGGCGTAGCGGATCCGACCGTCGGGCAGACTCCAGGCCACCATCGGGCCCTGCCAGCCGAGCCCGGGGTTCGGCGTCGCACCCCAGAAGGCCCCCCGGCGCTGCCAGCCGTCGCCGCGGTGGAAGGTGACCACCCGCCCGGCGGCGAGGTCACCTTCCAGTTGCCCGACGTCGGACGCGCGGGGCGCAGCCCACCAGGCCAGCACCGCCCAGGCCAACCAGCACAGCGCCATCGTCAGGAGGAACACCCGTCTCCACCTGCCGGACGCAGCCGGAGACGAATCGGTCATCACGCCACGATCGCAGTGCCGCGCAACAAGAACCTCACCGAGCGTGGGCGGTCAGGCGGGCGGGGAGACGACGCGGCGGGTGTCGTCGGGCAGGCGGCGGGTGACGCCGCGGCGGTCCAGCAGCTCCAGCAGCGGCACGGCGACCCGGCGGGTGGTGTCGAGGGCCTCCCGGGCGGCGCTGAGGGTGAACGGCTGCGGTAGCCCGGCGAGGACCCGGGCGGCGGCGTCCACGGCCCCGGGCAGCAGCACCACCGTGTCGGCCAGCCGCAGCAGCGCCCCGGCCCGTACCGCCGCCCCGAGCTCCCGGGGCCCGAGCCCCCACTCGGCGAGGCGGTGCGCCTCCGGGGCCCGGAACGGGCGGTCGCCGTAGTCGGCGCGGACGCGGGCCACCGCGCGGGCCACCGGCTCGGGCAGCGCGTCGCCGTCCGACGCGGTGACCCGCCCGGCGACCAGCCGCAGCGGCGGGCGCACGAGGGCCTCGACGAGGGCCCGGTCGGGCAGGTCGAGGCGGCGGCGCAGCACGTCGACCGGAATGCCCGGCTCCAGGGGGTGCGCGGCGGCGTACCGGGTGGTCTCGGCGGTCAGCCGGGCGGCGAGGGACCGCCAGTGCTCGGGGTCGGCCAGCCAGTCCCCGGCGACCGGGGTGGCGGTGACGGGCACCCCCATCCGGGTCAGCTCCCCGACCCGGGCCAGGTTGCGGCGGCGCAGCTCCCCCGCCAGGTCCGGACGGCCGTCGAGGTCGGCGAGGACCCGGGCGCGGGCGGCGGCGGCCCCGCGCCGGGCCAGCGGCGGCGGGGCCACGTCCAGCACGGTCACCCCGCCGGCGATCAGGTGCCGGCCGGGGTCACGCAGCAGCGCCCGGTCGCCGACGAGAAGCGGCAGCGGCCGGGCCAGCCGCAGCCGGACGGTGTCGGCGCCGAGCGGGCGCACCCGGGCGGGCACGGCGGCGGAGCCGACGTGCAGGGTGAGGGTTGCCGGCAGGTCGGCCGCCGGATCCCCGGTGACGCGCACGTCGAGCAGGTCGGTGCGTCCGAACCGGCCGGGGGTCAGCAGGGCCTCGCCCCGGCCCAGCCGGTCGCGCGGCACGTTGCGCAGGTTCACCGCGACCCGGGCCACCGCGTCGACCCGGTCGCGGGCGACGCCGAGGCGGTGCAGGCCGCGCACCCGCACCGACTCGCCGGTGCCGGCGAGCTCCAGGTGGTCGCCGACGGTCAGCCGGCCGCCGCCGAGGGTGCCGGTGACCACGGTGCCGCTGCCGGTGATCGTGAACGACCGGTCCACCCACAGCCGCACCGGCGCGTCGGCCGGCGGGTCGGGCAGCCGGGCCGCCAGGCGGTCCAGGGCCGCCCGCAACTGCGGCAGGCCCGCCCCGGTGACGGCGCTGACCGCGACGGCCTCCACGTCACCGAGGCAGGTGGCGGCGATCTGCGCGCGGGCCTCGGCCAGCGCCGGGCCGGGATCGGCCAGGTCCGCGCGGGTCACCACCAGCAGCCCGTACGCCACGCCGAGCGCGTGCAGCGCGGCCAGGTGCTCGGCGGACTGGGGCATCCAGCCCTCGTCGGCGGCGACGACGAGCAGCGCGGCGGAGGCGGGGCCGACACCGGCGAGCATGTTCGGCACGAACCGCTCGTGGCCGGGCACGTCGACGAACGCGATCGTGGCGCCGGAGGGCAGCGTGGTCCAGGCGTAGCCGAGGTCGATGGTCATGCCCCGGCGGCGCTCCTCGGCCCACCGGTCCGGTTCCATCCCGGTCAGCGCCCGCACCAGGGTGGACTTGCCGTGGTCGACGTGCCCGGCGGTGGCCACCACCCGCACGTCAGTCCGCCCCTCGCACGTCAGTCCACGGCCGGCACGGCCAGCACGGCGGCGCGCAGCGCGTCGTCGGCGTCGACGCAGACGCAGCGCAGGTCCAGCAGCAGCCGGCCCCGGGCGACCCGGCCGAGCACGGGCGGGTCGCCGACGCGCAGCGGCCGAGCGTACCGTTCGGGCAGGGCGAGGGCCCACGAGTCCAGCTCGACGCCGGGCGCGCCGCCCCCGCCGACCACGGCGGCGGCGGGCACCACCTCGGCCTTGCAGCCGTCGGCGGCCAGCCGGTCGCGCAGGCGTTCGGTGCGCTGCCGCAGGGCGGCCGGGTCGGCGTGCAGCGCGGCCCGGGTGGGGGTGCCGGGGCCGTGCAGGGTGGCCGCCAGCGCGGCGAGGGTCAGCTTGTCGACCCGCAGGGCACGGGCCAGGGGGTGGCGGCGCAGCCCGTCGACCAGGTCGGCGTCGCCGAGCAGCAGCCCGGCCTGCGGGCCGCCGAGGAGCTTGTCGCCGCTGGCGGTGACCAGGTGCGCGCCGGCGCGCAACGTGCTGGCCGCGTCCGGCTCGTCCGGCAGCAGCGGGTCGGCGGCGAGCAGCCCGGAGCCGATGTCGGCGACGACGGGCACCCCCAGGGTGGCCAGCCGGTCGACGCCGACGGCGCTGGTGAAGCCGGTGACCACGAAGTTCGACGGGTGCACCTTCAACACGAACCCGGTGTCGGGGCCGACCGCGTCGGCGTAGTCGGCGAGGGTGGTGCGGTTGGTGGTGCCCACCTCCCGCAGCCGCGCGCCGGTGCTGGCCAGCAGGTCCGGCAGGCGGAACCCGTCGCCGATCTCCACCAGCTCGCCCCGGCTGACCACGATCTCCCGGCCGGCCGCGAGGGCGGTGGCGGCCAGGACGAGGGCTGCGGCGCCGTTGTTGACCACGTGCACTCCGGCCGCATCGGGCACGGCGGCGGCGAGCGCGGCGAGGGCGTCGCGGCCGCGCCGGGCCCGCCGGCCGGTGGCCAGGTCCAGTTCCACGTCGGTGTGCCCGGCGGCGGCGACCACGGCGGCCACGGCGGCGGCGGACAGCGGGGCCCGGCCCAGGTTGGTGTGCAGGACGACGCCGGTGGCGTTGAGCACCGCCGCTGGAACGGCGGCGGGCAGGGCGGCGAGGGCGTCGTCGCGTACCCGATCGGGGGTGATCTCGCCGGCGCGGGCGCGGGCCTGCGCGGCGACGATCGCGGCCTTGACCCGGTCGCGGCCCAGCCGGTCGGCGGCGGCGGCCAGCCGAGGGTCGGCCAGCAGGACGTCGGTGCGCGGGACCCGCCGTCGGGGATCGGCGTCGCGCATCGCGTCCTTCCCACGGGTTGCCTGGCGGAGACGGACGGGAATCGAACCCGCCTGGCCCGGGTCCCGGACCACACCGGTTTTGAAGACCGGGAGGGGCACCAGCCGCCTGAACGCCTCCACCGGCCATTTGACCACAGCGCCCCGCCCGGCGTGCGGGTAGGGCCTCAGCCCCCGGCGGTGCGGCGGGCGACGCGCTCGCGCTGCGGCACCACCGTGTACTTCGGGTCGCGGGCGGAGGCGACGCCGCCGTGGAAGACGCCGAACCGGGTGGCGACCGACGCGGCGAGCAGCGCCGCGCCGGACAGGCCGGACAGCAGCCGGCTGCGGCGGCCGACCAGCGCGCCGACCACGCCGGCGGCGGTCAGCGCCCGGCCGGCGCGCAACAACCGGCCGGCGACGCCGGTGCGGTAGGGCTCGCTGAGCAGGCCCAGGCGGGTCTCCACCCGGTGCGCGCCCCACAGCTCCAGGGCCGCGCCGGCCACCGCCATCCGCCGGGCCGGGCCGGCCTGGGCGCAGGGCGCGGCGAGCAGGCCCACGCCGGCGCCGCTGGCCAGGGCGCTGCCCGCGAAGATGGCCGGCAGCTGTGGGTACGCCTCGTGCCACGACGGCACGGCCGTGTCGGCGAGCAGCACCCCCGTGTACGTGGCCAGGGCCGGCGCGGTGGCGGCGGCGACCAGGCCGGCGGCCCGCCCGGCGCCGGGCAGCAGCCGCCGCCCCACGCCGAGCACGCCCCGTTCGGGCAGCCACGGCGCGGCCTCGGCGACGGCGGCGACCCCGGCGGCGGGGCCGAACACGGTGAGGATCCACGTGCCCACGGACATCGGGGAGGTCGGCTTCGCCACCCGCAGCATGTGGTGGAAACGGGCCGGCCGGCCCAGGTCGTTGACGAGGAAGTACGCGCTGGCGGTGACCGCCGCCAGGGAGGTGACCCGGCCGGCGCGGCGCAGCGCCGGCCGCCCGGTGAGCTGCCCCCCGGCGGCCAGCAGCGACGAACCGGCGGCCAACCCGCCGGTGAACAGGTACGCCGCGATGTCCCACTTCCACACGGGCGGTTTGAGGATCGGCCGGCCGTAGTAGGAGGTGAATTCGGCCGGCGGGACGTTCAGCTGTTCCCCGCCGCGCCAGCGGCGGAACCGGTCGCCGACCGGCCGGGGGTGGGCGCTCACGAGGAACCTCCGACGAATGCGGCGACGGCCGCCGCCGCCATGGCCAGGGCGGCCAGCCCGGCCCGTTTCCACATTCGGGGCAGGTCCCGGGTGGTGACCACCGGGTCGGGCGGCAGCCCGTACACCTCCGGGGCGTCGAGCAGCAGGAAGAACGCGCCGTCGCCGCCGACGCCGTCGGTCGGGTCGTGGCCGTACAACTGGGCCTCCGGCACGCCGCGCCCGTGCAGGGTGGCCACCCGTTCGGCGGCCCGCTCCCGCAGCTCGTCGAGGGGGCCGTACTGGATGGACTCGGTGGGGCAGGCCTGCGCGCAGGCGGGGGTCAGGCCCGCGCCGAGCCGGTCGTAGCACAGGGTGCACTTCCACGCCCGGCCGTCGCTCCTGCGCTGGTCGATCACCCCGTACGGGCAGGCGGGGATGCAGTAGCCGCAGCCGTTGCAGATGTCCTCCTGCACCACGACCGTGCCGAACTCGGTGCGGAACAGCGCCCCGGTGGGGCACACGTCGAGGCAGGCGGCGTGGGTGCAGTGCTTACACACGTCGGACATCATCAGCCAGCGGAAGTCGGTGCGCTGCTGCGGGCCGGTGCCCCGGCCGGGCGGCTGCGCGCCGGGCATCCCGAGGAACTGCGGGCCGGTGCCCGCCGCCGAGGCGCCGTGGCCCGCCACGTCGGCGACGGCCGCCGGCGGGGCGGCGGCGGGACGGGGCTGCTCGACGAACGCCACGTGCCGCCACGAGTTCGCGGTCAGCGCGCCGGTGTTGTCGTACGACATGCCGAGCAGGTCCAGCCCGGAGCCCGGCACGTCGTTCCACTCCTTGCAGGCCACCTCGCACGCCTTGCAGCCGATGCAGACGCTGGTGTCGGTGAAGAATCCCATCCGGGGCCGCGCGTCGGTCCAGCCGGCGTCCGGCGCCGGGTCCAGCGGCCCGTGCGGGCTGTTCACGTCAGGCATCCCCGCCCCCGCTCCTCTCGTCCGCGGCCGCCTGCGGCGAGCGTTCGTCGGTGCTGCCGGCCGCGTCGCCGCCGCCCACCGCCTCGGTGGTGACGATCGGGACGCGGCGCTGCGGGGTCATCCCGGCCCGCCGCCGGTAGTCGGCGACCAGGTCGAGCAGGGCCGGCCCGGTGGGACGCCGGCCGGGCCGCACGTCGCAGGTGCCGACCTTGCTCTCCTGGATCAGCACGTTCGGGTCCAGGGTGATGCCGAACAGGTCGTTGGCCGAGTCGCCGGTGACCAGGCCCTCGGTGCCGAAATGGTACGGCAGCCACAGCTGGTGGATGATCCGGCCGTCGACGCGCAGCGGGGTGAGCCGGTCGGTGACCAGCACCTTCGCCTCGATCACCGCCCGGCCGCTGACCAGGTGCGCCCAGCCCAGGTGCGTCAGGCCCACCTCGGCGGCCAGCTCCGGGGACACCTCCACGAACATCTCCGGCTGCAACTCGGCCAGCGGACGCACGGTGCGGCTCATCCCGCCAGCCGTGTGGTGCTCGGTGAGCCGGCTGACCGTGAACACGTACGGGAAGACGCCGCTGTGCGCCTCGGGCGGGCTCGGGTTGACCGAGTTGACCGGGTGCTCGTAGACCTTGCGGGTCGGGTTGGCCTGCTGGCCGTACAGGGGGTTGCGCATCGGGGACTCGGCCGGCTCGTAGTGCGCCGGCAGCGGGCCGTCGAGCACGCCGCTGGGCGCGTACAGCCACGCCTTGCCGTCGCCCTGCATGACGAACGGGTCGTCGCCGGCGATGGCCGCCACCCCCGAGGCGCCCTGCGGGGGCCGGTACGTCGGCGGTTTCGTCCGCTCGAAGTCCGGCACGTCGTAGCCGGTCCACTCCCCGGCGTCCGGGTCCCACCACACGTACTTCTTGCGTTCGCTCCACGGGCGGCCCTGCGGGTCGGCGGAGGCGCGGTTGTAGAGGGTGCGCCGGTTCGCCGGCCACGCCCAGCCCCACTGTGCGGCCACCCAGTCCTGCTCGTGGCGGGAGCGGCGGCGGGCGGCCTGGTTGACGCCGTCGGCGTAGACGCCGGTGTAGATCCAGCAGCCGATGGCGGTGGAGCCGTCGTCGCGGGCCTGCGTGAACGCCGACAGCGGGCGGCCGGTGGCCACCTCGTACCCGTTGATCTCGCGCAGCACCGCCTCGGCGCTGGGCTCCGCGTGCGGGCCGTGCGTCGGGTAGTCCCAGGTCAGGTCGAGTAGCGCCCGGTCGCGCGGGTGCGGCGACGCGGCCAGCTTCTCCCGCAGCCGGCGGCCGAGGTGGTAGAAGAACCACAGCTCGGAGCGGGCGTCGCCCGGCGGGTCGACGGCCTTCTCCCGCCACTGCAGCAGCCGCTGGGTCTGGGTGAACGTGCCCTCCTTCTCCACGTGGGAGGCCGCCGGCAGGAAGAACACCTCGGTGCGGCACTGCTCGGGCACGATCTCCCCGGTGGCCACCTCGGGGCTGTTCTTCCAGAACGTGGCGCTCTCGATGAGGAACAGGTCGCGCACGACCAGCCAGTCGAGGTTGGCCATCCCGAGGCGCTGGGCGCGGCCGTGCGCGGAGCCGACCGCCGGGTTCTGGCCGAGCAGGAAGTAGCCCTTGACCTTCCCGTCGATCATGTTGAGGACCTGCCGGTACGTGCCGTGGTCGCCGGTCATCCGGGGCAGGTGGCCGTAGCAGAAGTCGTTGTCCGGCGTCGCCGCGTCCCCCCAGTACGCCTTGAGCAGGCTCGCCGCGTACGCGCGGGAGTTGGCCCAGAAGCCCTTCTGGCCGGGGTGGCGGATGCTGTCGACCCAGTCGTCGAACGTCTCGTGGTCGGCGTGGTGCGGCATCGGCAGGTAGCCGGGGAGCAGGTTGTACAGCGTGGGGATGTCGGTGGAGCCCTGGATGCTGGCGTGCCCGCGCAGCGCCAGGATGCCGCCGCCGGGCCGGCCCATGTTGCCCAGCAGGGTCTGGATGATCGCGCCGGTGCGGATGTACTGCACGCCGACGCTGTGCTGCGTCCAGCCCACCGAATAGACCAGCGCGCCGGTGCGTTCCCGGCCCGAGTTGCTCGCCCAGGCCTGCGCCAGCTCCAGGAACTTCTCCTGCGGGATGCCGCAGACCCGCTCCACCATCTCCGGGGTGTAGCGGGCGAAGTGCCGCCGCAGGATCTGGTAGACGCAGCGCGGGTGTTGCAGCGTCTCGTCACGCGCGGCCTGCCCGGGCACCGGCATGCCGTGCGACTCGTGGCGCAGCCCGGCCGCGCTGTCACGTTCCTTGCCGGTGCCGGTGATCTCGGCGTGGTCCTCGTGCCCGGCGTACTGCCAACTCGACGTGTCGTACGAGCCGGTGTCCGGGCGGTAGCCGGAGAACAGACCGTCGAGGTCCTCCGTGTCGGCGAACTGCTCGCTGACGATCGTCGCCGCGTTCGTGTATGCCAGCACGTACTCCCGGAAGTCCAGCTCGTTGTCCAGGATGTGGCGCACGACGCCGCCGAGCAGCGCGATGTCGGTGCCCGCCCGGATCGGCAGGTACGTGTCGGCGACCGCGCTGGTGCGGGTGAACCGGGGGTCGACGTGGAAGACCTTCGCGCCGCGCCGCTTGGCCTCCATCACCCACTGGAAGCCCACGGGGTGGGCCTCGGCCATGTTGGAACCCTGGATGACGATCACGTCAGCGTTGACCAGGTCCTGTTGGAAGTCCGTCGCGCCGCCGCGACCGAAGCTGGTCCCCAGACCGGGGACGGTGGCGGAGTGTCAAATGCGGGCCTGGTTCTCGATCTGGAGCGCCCCCATCGCCGTGAACAGCTTCTTGATGAGGTAGTTCTCCTCGTTGTCCAGCGTCGCCCCGCCCAGGCTGGAGATGCCCAGCGTGCGGTTGAGCGGCCGACCGACGTCGTCGACGTCCTCCCAGGTGGCCTCGCGGGCGGCGAGGATCCGGTCGGCGATCATGTCGACGGCGGTGTCGAGGTCCAGGTCCTCCCACTCGGTGGCGTACGGCCGGCGGTAGCGCACCGTGGTCTGGCGCAGCGGGCTGGTGACCAGGCTCTTGCTGGCCGAGCCCTTCGGGCACAGCCGGCCCCGGGAGATCGGGCTGTCGGGGTCGCCCTCGATCTGGGTGACCCGGCCGTCGGTGACGAAGACCCGCTGGCCGCAGCCGACCGCGCAGTAGGGGCAGACCGAGCGGGCCACGCTGTCGGCGGTCTCGGTGCGGGCGGTCAGCGCCGCCGAGCGGGCCGACCGGGCCGCCGCGCCCCGGCCGAGCGGGTCGGTGCCGGTGAGCTGCCGGTAGACGGGCCAGCCCGCGAGGAACGTCCGCAGGCCCATCGGCGGGCACCCCCTTCTCCCGGCGGCGGAGACTGACTCTCTGAACATAGGCCAGCGCCCGGCGCGCCGCGACCCGGGGCGGATCTTTTCCGCCGCCGTCCGACGCGGCTCGGGCCCGCCGGCCGGCGCCCCCCGCCGGCCGGCGGGGCTCACCGTAGCCGGGGAGGCGGATGCCCCCATGCCGGCGACATGGGGGCATCCGGGTGTCGTCACCACAGCTGCGCGACGATGTCCGCGGCCTGCTCCTCCCACTGGGCGTACGCGTACGGGTACGCCGACACCTGCACCGTCTGTGCCGCGGCGGTCAGCGGCAGTTCCCGCCAGCCGCCGACGTTCTTCAGCGCCCCGAAGAACGCCTTCGACGCGTACTCCGGGTCGGTGATCTCATCGGGCGAGCCCCAACCGGACGACGGGCGCTGCTGGAACAGGCCCTGCGAGTCGTGGTCGTTGTACGCGCCCAGGTGGCCGAGGTTGTACAGCTTCGACTCCTGCAGCGAGGTGGCGACGCCGATCACCGCGCCGCGTTCGCCGACGCCCGTCTCCTTGGCGGCCTCGACGATCGCCTGGGCGTTGGCGACCTGCGCGTCGTCGAGCGGGATGCGCGACTGCGCGCCCTCGACGCCGTGCGGGATCAGCTCGTCGCGGCTCGGCTGGCCCGCCGAGGAGGTCGACTTGCCGGTGTCCTCGCCGGTGGTCAGCGCGGACTCGGCGGTGGCCCCCTCCCGGGTCTTGCCGGTGGCCAGGTCGATGGCGGCGACGGCGCCCGTGTGCGGGCCGGTGGTGACGGGGGCGGCGACGGCCGTGGGGCCGAACGCCAGGCCGCCGAGGACGGCGACGCCGCTGACGGTCAGGACGGTCCTGCGGTTCGTGGTCTTCGCGATGGCCGGGAGCCATCGAGTGAAGTGAGCCTTCACGATGGTTGCCCTTTCGGTCGTCACGACGCGCTCCGGGGTGAGCGCCCCTCGGGATCCGCCCGGCCGGTGGGGTTTACCGGCGGACGGTACGGGGGACACAACCACCTTCACCTGTCCGTCATTCCGGAAATGGTCGGCGGCGGCGCAGCTGCGGTCCCGGTCACCCACGAAACCGGACGACGCGGATGACACCGCTCACCGGGCGCGCGGGGCGCCGAACCGGACGAGCACGTGCCAGAGCATCTTGAGATCCTGGAGCGTGGCCGCCAGCGGGCCGCGGTCGGCCCACCGGTCGGGCTCGGTGAGCGCCGAGGCGGCGGCCCGGCCGATCAGCGCGGCGTCGACCGGCGCGCCGGGGCAGGCAAACTCGGCGTGGATCCGGGCGGTCAGCGGCGGGATGTCGGGCCCGCGAAAATCGGCGTCGATCCCGTCGACCGGCAGCTCGAAGCCCGCGTGCCAGTGCAGCGCGACCCCGTGGCGGGCCGCCAGGTCGGTCAACACCCGGCCCACCCCGGTGCCCGCGAACGACGGGTCGAGCACGAACGCCTCGACGTCACGCCCGAGGACGACCGCACCGTGGATCTGCGCCTCGACGTAGTCGTCCAGGGCGCGGGCGGCCGGGCCGGCGCGCCAGGCGTCCCGCTCGCGGCGCCGCAGCAGGACCCGGACCAGGGCCGCCGTGTCCATCCCCGCCACGCCGAGGCTGACTCCCGTGCCGGCGGTGGCGTCGAGCAGTTCGGCCAGCACCGACTCGGGCACGTCGACCGTGCCGAGGTGGGGCGGCTCCAGGTGGCTGTCGCCGAAGCAGAACGTGGCGCGGCCCAGCACCTGTGGCCGCAACCGCAGGTGGCAGGAGCCGAACCGGGGACACGCGCCGTCGGGGTGGTCGAGCAGGTTGAGCCCGCCGTACTTCGGGCGGTCGCCCGGGAGCACGCCCGCGCCCTGGTACGCGCCGCCGAACATCGCCTCCTCCCAGCGGTCCCGGTCGCCGCCGGGAAACGCGGTGAGCCCGCCGTTGGAGATGCCCGTGGCGAACTGGCTGCGGTAGACGCCCTGCGCCGCCAGCGCGTCGGCCACCGTCCGCCCGTCGGCGAGCAGCCGGTCGGGGTGGAAGTTGACGGTGAGCCGGCCGTACACGCCGACCGCCGCGATCAGCTCCTCCGGCTGATAGTCGACGCCGGCCCCGGCCAGGTGCCGGGCGATCACGGCGAGGGCGGTCGGGCGGTGCCACAGCGCCGAGCGCCGCACGTGGGCCAGCGCGGCGGCCTGCGCCGGGGTCAGCGGCGGGCGGTCGACGGCAGCGGCGGGGCGAGCCGACCGTGGTCTGTGGCGCACAGCCGCCGATTGTGCCGGGCCGGCACGCGGTCCCGCAGTCCCGCTGCGGCGTCGACCGCCCACGGCGCGATCCACCCCTGGGGCGACGGGTTCGTCCGGCTCACCCCGGTTCGCACCGTGCCCCCCCCCACCACCACCGACCGACCAAGCCCATCACCTGCCCCGACACCCCCGGAGGACCCGTGCCACTCGTAGCCGGGGTCGACTCGTCGACCCAGTCGTGCAAGGTCGTCGTCCGCGACGCCGAGAGCGGGACGCTGGTACGCGAGGGACGCGCGCCGCACCCGGCCGGCACCGCCGTGCCGCCGGCCGCGTGGGAGGCCGCGCTGTCCGACGCGGTCGCGCAGGCCGGCGGACTGGACGACGTGGCGGCCGCCTCGATCGCCGGGCAGCAGCAGGGCATGGTGTGCCGGCGCGCCGGGGCTCGACGCCCTGCGCACCGACCGCAGCGAGGCCAGCGGGACCGGATACTGGTCGGCCTCGACCGGTGACTACCGCCTGGACCTGCTCCGGCTGGCGTTCGGCCGCGACGACGTGCTGTTGCCGCAGGTGCTCGGGCCGACCCGTCGGGCCGGGCACCTGCGCACCGGCGCGCCGCTGGGCCCCGGCGCCGGCGACTGCGCCGCGGCGGCGCTGGGTGTCGGTGCCGAGCCGGGCGACGTGATCCTGCGCCCCGTGCTCGTGCCCCCGTCAGGGGAGTACGTCGCCGACGGCGCCGCCCGCCAGGCGGCGTGGGTGTTGTCGGGCGGGCAACGGCCGCCATCGTGGACGATCGGGCAGATCGAGACGCACGAGGCGGACGCCGCGCCGGCGATCCGCGAACAGTACGCGGCGGCCCGCGCGAACGTCCTCGACCGCGCCGACTGACGGCGGCAGCGCCACGACGCCGCTCGCCGGTCAGCTGCGCATCGTGCCCTCCGGCGACAGCTACCTCGCCGAGGGCCGCTTCCGGCGGACTCCCCCTCGACGGCCGGGCGGCGGGCCTGCGCCTCGACGTGCGGGCGGCCCGCGACGCTGGTGCGGGCGGGCCCGCGCGGCGTGCGGCTGGTCGGCTGCCCGGCCGGGCCTGACGCGGCTGCTGGAGCTGGTGCGCGGCGGCCCTGGCCGAGGCGGGCTGACAGTGCGCCGGGGGGGCGGGGGGGGGGCCCCGCCCGCC